>CAYHEN010000057.1:0-2526 GCA_964355745.1 Candidatus Woesearchaeota archaeon | reverse complement strand
AACGCAAATGCAGAACCCGGGAGATCCTCAGTTCGACTCTGAGTGCGGGGATTTTTATTTAGTTTAAAAGTTAGGGGCTATAAATAGCCATTTTTAGAAAGAATTAAAAGGAGGGTGATTTTTGGGTTTGCTATGGAGAAATATGAATGCCCTTTATGTAAAAGTGATTTGCCTAAAGACAAATATCTTAAAATTGTAGGCATATGGGCAGAGAGAGAGAAACAGGAAGAGAAATTAAAGCAAGAAAGGGAAAAGATAAGACAAGATAGAACTAATTTAGAGAAAGAAAGGAAGCAAATAACACAACAAATTGAGAATAAGTTAAAGGCAAAATATGAATTGGAGAAGGAGAAGGAAAGAAACAAGATAAGGAAAGAGGAACAAAACAAAGCCAAAATAGAGGCAAATAAAACAGCACAGAAAATTGCACAAGAAAAAATAGACAAAATGAATTATAAAACTAATTATCTTTCAAAATTGCTTTCTATAAAAACTAATGAAATAACCCAAAAGAATGATAGAATTAAAGAATTGAATGAGATGTTAAAGAAAAAAACAACACCTCAAGATGAAGGAATTTTGAATGAATTTAAGATTGTTGAAATATTAAAAGAGTTTTTCAAAGATGATAAAATTAGACATTATGGACAAGGGGGCGATATAGTTCAAGAAATAGTACATAATGGAAAAGTTATAGCCCTTATTTTATATGAGTGCAAGAAAACACAAAAGTTTGACAATAAATGGATAGATAAAATAAAGATAGATATGAAGAAAAGAAATGCTGAAATTGGAGTTATTATTTCTCTTGCTTTTGAAAAAAGAAATTGTGGTTATGAAAAAAAGGAAGACATCCATATTGTTCATCCATTTGCTCTCCATCATATAGTAGAAATGCTTCGTAATATTGAAATTATCCAGCACAATTCTAAATTATCAGGAAAAGAAAAAGACGAAAGAATAAGGAAGATATATGATTACACAAAAAGTACAGAGTTTAGTAGTGGAATTGGAGAGATTATTCTGACAATAAGAAAAGATATAGACTTACTTAACAAAGAAAAAGAGCTACATAGTAGGATATGGGAACAGAGAGGTATGCATCACAATCGTCTATCTGAAAAGATAACAAAGATAAAGAAAAAGACAATAGACATTCTTAAAGGAGAAAAAGAGAATCAAAAGAAAGAGGAAAAAGAGAATGAAGAAGTTCTTGTAGCTGAGGCATATGCTCAACAATAAAGATAATTAAAAATCTCCAATTGAACACTTTTAATCTGTTAGGGGTGTAGGGATTTTCATTTAGTTCCAATCCCATAAAGTTTAAATTATACAAGGTCTTAAAAAATTATGGTAAAATTAGATGTTTTAAAAGAAAAGGTTAAATCCATAAATTCTACTGATTATTCAGTTCCTATAGAAGTCTCCCTTGAGGGTGAATCTGTTTCTATTAATAATTTAATGAGTCTTGTAAGTGATGCCGAAGGAAAACTTAGAAATAGTGGGCTTTCATTTTTTGTGGATTTTGCAATTGATAAATTTAATAATTCAATAGTTAATCTATCCTTTAAAGAAGAGCATATTAACAAGTTAAATGAGATAATCAGAGATTTCAAAACGGCATTAGAAATTTCTATAAAGGAGTACATAGAAAGAGAAATAAAACATAGAGAATCACAAAAAGAGCAGGAGAAAAGAGTTAAGGAAACATTAGAAAAAATAAAACAAATCAAATTTGATTAAAAGTAGAGAACCGACCACTTTTAAACCCTTAAAATAAAACCAAACAGAAAAACAGGGTGCGGGGATTTTTATTCTCTTCTTTTCTTCAACTTCAAAACATTCTTTATATCCTAATAATCCTTAAATATGCCTAAAAGTCATAAGAGGCATGGACAAAAGGATTGCCTTGCTCTTCTTTGTGGGGTTGATATTCTTGTCTGCAGGCTTTGTTTCCGCAGGTTCTTGGTATGATTACGACTATGGATATGGAAACCAACAAGACTGCGATTATGGTTACAGATATTCTCCTTGTTATTACAAGACAGAAACATTCAGAGACACGACAGAAAACAAACACACAACGGTTTTGACTTCCAAAGACAGATATTCAAATGAAAGAATCAAGACAGTAACAACTTCTTACACAGATGTAGAGAGGGAAACGAAAATTCCGGTTTATTACTCATACAGTCCATCATATAAAGACAGAGATTACAGAGTATTTTACCCAGGCAGAACAAACATGGGAAGTTTTGGGTATGAGCCGAGATATAAATACAGCGATTACAGATATAGCTACAATGTTCCCGGATATGTTTCTTATCCAGACTATTATTATGTAGGATGGTAATTTTTCCCTGACTTCAAAATAATTGTTCTATTTCAATAATCCTTAAAAACGGAGAAAGGGTCTAAAAGTGATGACAATGGAACCGAAGGAAAGAATGCTCTTAGAAGGTGTTCTTGGAGCTGTGCTGATAGCATTTTTGGTTTTGGCTTCTATAATGATCGTGAGTGCATACA
>CAYHEN010000056.1:0-2636 GCA_964355745.1 Candidatus Woesearchaeota archaeon | reverse complement strand
CATCGCTTTTAGAATATACTAAAGGAGAAATTCCTTTTTGACAACAAACACAACACCTGGTACAATTAAAACTCTTAAAAAAGGATGACGAAATTACAATTCTGCTAAAGGGTTTTATTTCTAAGGAATCATTTTCTACAACAAAAGATGCTGGCTCTTTAGTAAACAACGATAAACTTTGTAAAAAATACTTAATGGCGGTTTTCATATATTACAATCCTGTTTAATTAATTCCCAAACATTTTCATTTCCATAGCTATCAGGATCATGACTAATTTTAGTAGAAAAATTCTCCCAATAATAGGGAAGTTGAATAACATGAACTTCATCAATAAATGGCATAAAATATTGAGAAGATTCTAAAGCATCAAGATATGCGTCTCCATCCATGCAAAGAATTAGATTTCTAGGTTTTCTCTCAATAAGCAGCCTTTTCTGTTGTTTACTTAAAGCAGTTCCAAATGAGGCAACCGTGTTTCCCAATAATCGCCAAGCATCCACAATTCCTTCTACAACAACAGTATAATTCAAATTGGGATCTAATAAATCCCAACGATAAAAATAATTTTTAATTTCACTATCTTTGGTATCCGCTTTATATTTAAGTTCTGATTTTCCTGTCAAATCAGCAGCCTGAAAACCAATCATTGTTCCTTCAAAATAAACTGGAACAATTAAACGGTTCATGTATTCACCAACTTGACAGATTCCACATTTATGATCAATTAAAATTTGTTTAGATATATTTCTTCTACTCAGATAACTTTCCAATAAACCTGAGGCAACTTTTTCAACAGGTTCGAAATATTTGGGTAAAGGAATAGATCCTCTTTTTTGGCGAGTTTGAACTTTTTCTGATTCCCTAAATATATCTTTTATTTGTTGTTCAGCTTCTACCTCAAAAGAAATACTTGATTGTTCCAGTTCTTTCCTTATCAGATTTTGTGGTTTGTTTACAAGAACTGAAAGTAAATAAGAAAATGATCCTTGACGTCCACATTTTCTACAATAAAATCCTTTTGCATCCCTAAATATTCCACAATGATCAGAGTGATCTTCACAAAATGGGCATTGAATACCAATGCAATTTGGACCCGTATTTTTGCTTTGAGAAGGATCCTCTACAAAAGAAATTTCATATTTTGTAAGAATTGAAATTATTTTAGAAGAACAATCCATAATTAAAATCTATTCCTATCTGTCCCCCTAACAGGGTGTGGCAAAAATTGTTCGTACCTTGTTTTTAATGAAGCAATATGAATCAATTCATATATACGATCTTTACTCCAACCAATTTCAAATAATTTTTTACGAAACTTCTCCATCTCATAATCCAATCCATTAAGCAAAAGATCATGAAGGTCTAGCAATGCCCGAAAGTGCAATATTATTGCTCTTTCATTTAAAAAATCAAGTTGTGCTGGCTCCTCCAAATAATTATTTATCACAAAATATCCTCCACATCTCCCTCTTCCTTCTCCATTCTTTTATCTTGGTCAGCCAAGAATTCTTCACTTTTGTGCTTCAAACAAGTCCAACTTCCATTCTTGTCTTCAAACCAAACAACGATTCCCTCTCGAAGAGTATTAATATTTAACTTAGAATTCCCCTTACACAAAAATTGAATACCCTCTTCAATCAATCTTGCATTAGATTCGCCAAAGAAATACGGTTTTTCCAACCCCAATTCTTCTGCTCTCCTATAAACTTGCTTTCTACCCAAATCATAACTACATCCATCCAAAGTTGTAATTGTTATTCTGTAAAGCATTGCTTTAAATTCACCAGGTTGACATCCATAAGAAAATCCGTTTTGAATTGGAGCCCCATCAACATCATACCCATAAATTTCATAAAATACAGTTTCCCCCTTATGCAAATGAGGAGCAACTCTCCGCTCAATTTCTTCTCGAACTTGAGGAATATGATAATCAATATTATCAACTCTGCGTGTTCCGGATACAATTTTCCATTCCTGCTTTGGAATCCAAAATTTCCACCAAGCTCTGTTTGTATTACACAAAACATTACCTGTCCTACCGGAAGTTCCATGAATCTTCTCTTCGATATAAAGAACGGAATCCTCAGGAATTGAATCCAATTCTCTCATTAATTGCTTAGTATCCCAATGTTTATGAAACATTTCTGAAACTGGCTTTGTTGGTTTTCCTGCCTGGCCGAGATATCCCTTAATTGGAGCAATATATTTAGAGCAGATTTCAACTCCATTAATATGAGTAAATTCATCTCCTTCCTTTAATCTATAGGCTTGTAAGTCTAAAAATTTTTCTGTTACTAAGAAATTCAATGAAGACAAATCAGCAACGTATCCATTGCTCATCTCTCCTCTAAACTTCTGTGCACGCACTCTGCCATTCTTCCCAAAATACCCCTTTGCCTCCTTATTTGCATTCATCTCTTTGCTTGAATACAAATTATTATAATGCAAATATTCCGGGGACAATCGAAGATTAGAATCAAAATAAATAACTAAATCCCCATCTTTAGCATCCAATCCTACAATAACTTGCGTTCCCAAAACTGTCGCAAGTTGCAATTTATCCGCATTGGAGTGTTTCCGAACATTGCACAATTTTGTAATTATTGCATTATTAGTTTCAGACCTAGTTAGCATA
>CAYHEN010000055.1:0-2773 GCA_964355745.1 Candidatus Woesearchaeota archaeon | reverse complement strand
GAAGATAAAAAAAATTCCCCCCTCAAATCTGATTCTGGATTTGCAAAATCATAAGACCCAGTAGTTCCATTAAGAATATCTCCCAAACCACGATAAATTCCAAAACCAGTTTTACCACTATCTGTACCGCTAGTAATTACTCTTTGTAACATAATCTTATCTCCATCTCTTGAAACTTTTGGTCTTGCTATTCTCATAGGAAGATGAAGATTTGGATCTTCTGAAATATTCGTAATTTGTTTTATAGTTGTTCCATCCCAACTTCCAAATCCAGGATTTAAAGGAAGAACCGTATTTTGCAACTTAAAAGCATAAATCTGTCCTGTCGATGTTGTTGGATTATCCGTTTCAGCCAAAAGCCAAACATTTCCTTCGGTCTCAAGAGTTCCACTAGTTATTTTTAATTTTCCAGTAACAGAAGGATTTCTAATATTATATTCCAAAGATTGTGTCGCTGTAGGAATCGCCCTTGTAACATTTCCATTTAATCTGTTTATTTTCCATATTCCCATTTTCCCATCTCCTCTATCATCATGATAATAAACAAAAGCCCCTCGTGGAGTAGAACTTAATTCTCTTAATTGAACATCTAATCCTGTTTTTAACTCCCTTCTGCTTTGAGTTACATTATTTACATTTTTAATATAAATTCCACCATTTGCAAAATTAATATCAGATTCTATATAAGCAAGTCTTCCTCCAGGGAACCAAAAAGGATTCAAGGAATTTGTCAATGTTCCAGTTGTTAAATTCTGAGTTGTTGCAAAGTTATAAAGAGAATTTCCTCCCCCAGGTTGTGTATTAACTAATGGATTTGCATTTAACCCAGGATTCACTACTTCTATACCATCTAAAAACCCGTCTCCGTCAGTATCGGGATTGCTAGGATTTGTTAACAAGACTGATTCTTGTAAATCAGTTAATCCATCTCCATCAGAATCAATTGCAGTCACATAAGAAATATCGTTCGTTGCCAAAACATCGCCAGCCCTCGCTTTAGAAGGATTAAATGCCAAAGCCGAAATTGCAATTCCTGCTCCAATCAAAAAATTTTCTAAAGTTTTTTTGAATTTCATTGTAATATTTCAACAAAATTGATATTTTTAAACTTTATTGTTTTTAAATTTATTATTATTGTTAAAAAATTACCTTTTAGCCTAATTATCTTCCAAAATATTCTGTATTTTTCTCACAAATAATAGAGTTTTCTGTATTAACTCTTGAACATAATCATCATCAAAGATTATTTGTGTTGAATAAGATGCTTTTTCTCTTTCTTCTTTTGATTTCACATAAAACAAAATATCTTGATTATCTATATAAATCTTGTTCAAGAGTTCAATATCTCCTTCTGTTAAGCTTTCTTTATAATATTCTTTTATCAATATGCACAAAGTTGCATCATGATTTTTTGAGAAGTAGCCTTTTCTTAAGATTAATGCTAAAACAATATGATAAGTAGAATAATAACATCCAACAATTGCCCAATCAAAATATCCATTCTCCATGGTAGCTTTCACAAACTCAAGATTATGTTCTGCCTTTTCAATATGTCCTTTTATTTCCTGTTCATTTGGTATCTGTTTTGTTAATGTCTTATGTTTCAGATAAAAAGCTATTTTTTCATCTAAAAGTTTATTCCGTTTTAATAATTCTTTTAGTTGCTTATCATTCATTATATCTCACCTCATAAAAATATTTTTCATTAAAAACTGGGAAACCAGTCTCTAATGCAGATTGAACAGTCTTATCTTTTTTTAATATCCTTTCTTCCTTAAATTGCTCTTCATTCATCTTAAACGTTTGTATTTTAATTCCAGTCTGAGAATTCACATAGTCTATTATTTCTTTATCATTATTCTTCTCTGGAAATACCGCTAAAATGTCGAGATCAGAATCCTTCCTGTAAGTTCCTTTTGCAGTTGAACCAAAAACAATTAGGAGTAATGGTTTTTTCTCTAATTTTTTAATATAAATTTTTATTGCATCTCTCCTTAACAATGGCAGAGATTCAATTTTTTCAGAATCAAATAAAGGAAAAATCTCTGGAATTTTATTTTTGTTAATATAAAATTTCTTTAAATTTGCTTCTGTTTCTGCTTTTAAGATTCTTTCTTTTACTAAATTATTCAAATGGCTTGAGACGGTGCTTTCATTTAGTTTTACTTTGCGGGCAATTTCTCTAAGATGAAGCGGAATATTATTATTTTCATAAAATAATTTTAATATCTTCCAAATAGAAGGTTTTAATAGGGCTTTCATATTATCTTATTAAACTAATGTTTATGTTTTCCAAACAATTGTTTGTATTAAACAAACAGTATATTTAAACCTTCCTATGGTCAACGACTTTAATATTTTCTCAGTTCGTCGTTGAGTAGATAGGAAAAGACTTATGTCTTTCACTATATTATTAACTCATCATTACAAATACAGGTATATTACACTCCTTTTTATTACAATAATGAAATGCTTTTCCAACTACTGTTCCTGATTTAGGATTATCATTCTTCATTGCATATCCTGGCTTTGAAGATGAAACTAACAAATCCCCTAGTTCAATATTCCCATTTTCATTAGTAACTTTTGCATTTACAATTCCTGATAAAGATACCGGATAACCATTTACTTGTCCCGGTTCAATATTTAAAACAGATGTATTTGATATAAATCCCATTACTAATTTTGAATTTGCTTCGCTGCATTTTATTATTGTTCTTTCTTCAGTTTTATCAATACAAACCAAATCTCCAAAATCCAAATTATCCTTAGT
>CAYHEN010000054.1:0-2870 GCA_964355745.1 Candidatus Woesearchaeota archaeon | reverse complement strand
GAATTGGAAGTTAAAGAGCAATTTGAATTTGGAGTGCACAGTTCCAGTTAAGCTGGCAGAACTTCTGCATAGTTTTAGAGGAGAAATTGCGGAAATTAGATTTAGTCCAGGAAGCGAGCAAGGCGGTGTGTTCAGAATTCAAGTTCAGGATGGAACAATAATTTGGGCTACCACTATTGAAGGTGTTTATAGAGACTTAACTAAATTTTTCCCCGCAGAAGAAAATTCTGAGGATGTTGAGTTGAGTGATAATTTCCCCGAGATTTTGGATCGGCATGTTGCTTTGCTTAAAGGAGTTTCCGGAGAAGATTTGGAAATTTTGTTTAAGGTGGAAAAAAATCATGCCTTAACTCAATCATTTAAACTTACGGTTGGGGGTGAAAAAGAGAGAGATTTGAAGGAAGATGTTGCTTTGAAAAATGAAAGAACTGGAGAGCCTTTTGAATTTTGTGTTAACCCTATGTTGTTGAAGGATATTGTGGGTCTCTGCTTAGGATTTAAGTATTATAGAGAAAGTTCAATAGTGTTGTTTGCAACTGAAAATTTTCGATATCTTTTGAAAACAAGGAGTTAATGTGAAAAAATATACAGACACTGAAATATTAGATTTTCTTCAAAAACTTACAGATCAGAAAAAATACACAGGAAAAATTGTTCTTAGGAATAGTACAACAGGAAGGGGTTGGAGATTGCATGAAACCTCTCGTTCTGAAGCAGTTTCTGATGTTAGACAAGCAATTACAAACTATATTAATTCTTCTGAGAATACTTTGTTATGAGTTTACAAGGAAGTTTCTTTCCAGAAAGACAAGAAGTTGGGCTAATTCAAACTAGAAGCAAATCTTCTGGAAAGTTAAGAACTTCTAGAAAATCCTCTGGAAGTTGGTGGGATGGTCCAGAAGAAAAAACATCTAATTCAGAAAAAACATATGATTGTTCAACTTGTGGATTAAATAAACAATGTAAGAGTCCTAAAATTTCTCGTTATGGAGAAGGAAAAAAAGGAATTTTAATTGTAGGAATATGTCCGGGCAAAGAGGAAGATGAAGATGGAATTCCTCTTATTGGGAAATCCGGAAGATTGCTAAAGAAACAACTTTCACTTCTTGGTATTGATTTAGACAGAGATTGTGTTCGTACAAATGCTGTTGCTTGTTTTAAGGCAACAGATCCTTCTAAAGAACAAATTAAAGCATGCCAAGTTAACCTTCTTAGAGATATTGCAGAGGTAAAGCCCAAATTAATAATTTGTCTTGGGGACATTGCAATAAATGCGGTTCTTGAAAAACCTAAGTCTTGCAAATTTCCTGGATCCTTTTATGCGGGAATGCTTCATGGATTAGTGATTCCCAGCCAAAAGTTTAATTGCTGGATCGGCAGTTCATATCATCCGTCATTTTATCTTCATAGAGAAAATAATCCTAAAGTTCCTTATGATCCTAATTTATTATTGTTTGATATCGCCAGTACTTTGTCTTATTTAGATAAGCCTCTTCCTAAGCATCTTTTAGAAGAAGGGAATTATCTTTTAGATAATGTTGATGCAGCAATTTCTCAAATTAAGAGAATTACAAATATTGAAAAACCAGTATCCTATGATTATGAAACCACTCGATTAACTCCTTGGGAGAAAAATGCTAAGCTTGTTTCTATAGCATTTTCTGAATCCATCGAATCTGGTTATTTTATCCCCATAAATTTTATAAACCCCAATACATTTCAACCTTTTTTTAATTCTCAAGAAATTATTAAAATTGCTGAAGCTTGGCAACAGTTTTTAATTAGTAAAACTCCTAAGATTGTTCAGAATATGAATATGGAAGGGTCTTGGGATCGAGTTTATTTAAAAAGCTTAACTTGTAATATTATTCATGATACAATGATGGGTAGTCATGTTTTGCATTGTCAGAAAAATACTTCTTCATTAGGATTTCAAGTATTTTTAATGACAGGTCATGATTATAAGGAAATGGTTAATACAAAAAATATAATGGCTACCCGTTTAGAAGATTTATTTCATTATAATTGTTGGGATGCTCGATATACATTAATGGCGTATTATTATCAAAAACCTTTGCTTGAAAAAGAAGGTAGATTGGCAGAATTTAATGAGTTTATGTTAAAGGGGGAGGAAGTTCTTTTAGGATTGCAATGCCGCGGAGTTCTTATAAATCCAGAAGAATTAACTAATTTGCAAAATAAATATACAAAAGAACAAAATGATATTGTTAAAGAATTAAATTCTATTGTTGGAGTTCAGAAATATAAAGAAATTACAGGCAATGAATTTAATCCTGAATCTACTCCACAAATAGCTGCTGTTTTGAGAAATCATTATAAAATATCTCCAGAAACTGATGATAAATTACCTAAGACCGCAACTGGTTTATTGTGTACCGATAAAGATGCTATACCAATTATATTAGAAAGAGTTCAAGATAGAGAAGCTAAGCATTTTTTGGAAAGAATTCTTAGATTTAGAAAATGCGGCAGTATTGTAGAAAGAGCTGATAATTATTGGAAAAATTTGGATTCAAATAACAGAGTTCATCCCGCATATTTATTACTTTGTGATACCTATAGATCTTCTTCTGAAAATCCAAACATACAAAATGTTTTTAAACATGATGAAGAATTGCAAATTTTTAGAACCTGCATTGTTCCTTCTCCAGGTAGAATTTTATTAGAAGTGGATCTTGGGGGAATTGAAGTTTGTGTAAATGCAATGGCTTCTGATGATAAAGAACTTATACGTCAAATTATTGAAGGCGTGGACACTCATAGGAAATGGGCTTCATTAATATATCAGAAACCAGAATCAGAAATAACAAAAGAAGAAAGATATGAAGCAAAAAACGGTTTTGTTTTTG
>CAYHEN010000053.1:0-3065 GCA_964355745.1 Candidatus Woesearchaeota archaeon | reverse complement strand
GATATAATAATTTTCAATGCCAATCAGAGAAATCCGGTAATACACAGGATAGTTGACATAAAAGACACGAATGAAGGAAAGATTTTTTCCACAATCGGAGACAACAACAACGGACAGCTCGAATTTGAAGAGGGAATAACAGAGGACATGTTAGTTGGAAAAGCTGTGGCAAGGATTGCACCTTATTTTGGATGGATAAAGCTCATATTTTATGATTGGCAAAAGCCTTCTGCAGAAAGAGGTTTCTGCAATGAGAATTAAGGGACAAGGTGATGAGAACTCTATGAAAAATAAGAAACTAATTCAATATATTAAATACGCGCGAAATACCCACATATTGTGGGCTAAACATCAGCGCAAGCTTCTTCGTCATGGTAAAAAACCTGTGAAATATGTTGGTTCTGTTCGGCATCATTTAAAATGGGTGAAGATCTATGATAAAGTCATCAAAGCACTCAGTAAGTAAATTTAATGACAGGAAGGTTTTTAAACGAATTTAATCTAAAATAAAAACGAAGATGGAATTTTGTCCAAGATGTGGTGCTGTTCTTATCCAGAAAAGAAAGAATGATGGATGTGTCAGATGCAATTATTCTTCAAAATCAAAATTCAAGATTCGCACCTCTGAAAAAATGAATGAAAAGAGAGAAGTTGCAGTAATAAGGGACAAGGATGCTGAAGTTTATCCTATTGTAGATGCAGAATGTAAAAAATGCGGCCACAATAAAGCCTATTTCTGGACATTGCAGACAAGGGCAACAGATGAGGCAGAAACCAAATTCTTCAAATGCACCAAGTGCAATTTCACCTGGCGGGAATACAGATAAAATAAAAATAATTCAACTGGTTTTTCTCCCTATTCTCTCTGCCCAGCCGCATTTTCCGCATTTCAGCAAAATTAAATTATCTTCATCCGAATAAAAAACACCAACATCTATTATCTGGGCTTTGTCATATCCGCATTTTTGGCATTTGTTATGATAAATCGCAAATTCATTTTCGTCTTTTAGTATTTTCTCTCCTGTTTTTTTATGAATAATCTTCTCTTTTATAATTAAAGACCCGCCCTTAAATTTTTTTGAATAGCCACAAAAACCGCATTTTTCAACAAATTCTTCTTCACTTATTTTCTTTGGGATTAAAATATTATTGCATTTGGGGCAAAATTTTATAGTCATGAATTTTTAAGAAAAAGATAATTTAAAAAAGTGTTGATTGATATTATAGAAAAGGCTCCGTAGCTCAGCCTGGTTAGAGCACTAGACTCTTATGTAGAGGAAATCCAAGATTTCCACTGACAATCAACCTCCTTAGTGAAGAAAGATAACAGAGATATCTAGGTGTCGTGGGTTCAAATCCCATCGGGGCCATTCAGCTAAAGTGATACGGTCGAAAAAATAAAGAAAATGAAGACAAGACAATGGGTAGGTGTGTTTTTGGCATTAGCAGGTATTTTTGGAATAATAAATTCCTGGGAAAAATCAACAGGGTCTATATGTAAATTTGGAGAGGAATGTGTGGAAACCACTTTTCCTGCAATATTAAATGTGGAATATTTAATAGCCGCTTTAGGACTCTTAATTTTTGGAATAATCATGTGGGTACTTCCTACTAAGAAGAAAAAATGAGATTAGGCTTGCCCTTATAAGATTAACACCTAACGGAGATGATATAATTAAGCAAGATTTTTAATATCAATTTCCCTTAATGACGTATGAGATTTGATGACCACTTTTTGAGTTGGGTCTTAATTTATGCTATTTTGGTTTACATAGCAGACTTTTTATTAAATATTTTGAATATAAATAATTATTTCCTGATTCTTTTATTTGCTGGTTTTATAATCTCTTTAGGTAGTTGGATTTTTTATTCTATTCTTTATAAAAACAATTTCAGATTGAATGGCTGGTTTATAGTTTGGATATTCACCAATTCTCTATCTTATTGGCTAATAGGGCTATTGTTAGGTTTTTTTACAATATCGGCTCAATTTCTTTATTATTTATTTTTTGGTTTTGTATTTCATTTATTAACTTGGCTTATTAAGCATAAAATATACGGAAAACTTAGAATCAAGAATAAAAATAGTAAATTAATTCTAATGTTTTTTGGATTAATTATTATATTATTTTTAGTGTCTTCCGCTTCAATTAACCAAAATGATTATAATAACCAATCATTTAGCGATAGCACCTCTTTGATAAGCAAATTAAAAAGTTTATTTGGCTCTTCCAATGATTGTCCTCAAATAGAAGTTCCACTTTTGGAAAGACAAGATAAGAGTTTTTTTTCATATTATATAACAGATATAAGTAATATTGGCTCAAATGCCATCTTCCCAAATTTAGAATCTGCCCAAAATGCTTTTTTAAATAAAGTTGGGGGTAATGTGGAAGATGTTCAAAAAGGGTGGGAAATTAGAGTATATAGTTCTAACGAATTTTTTGGGGTACGAGAAAGTATGATTGCTTGTCATCAAGGTAATTCAGAGGGAGAAAACCCAAAATATTTCTATTGTGATACTGGAGCAAACTTTTGGTCTGGAGGAATTCCTTATTTAAGTAAAACCATGACAAATTCAGATGGAATAATAGGTAAAACAATAAGAAAATCATTCATTAATATTTATGATGAAAACAGAAAATTCATTAAGACAGTATGTGGTTCTCCTCCAGAAGAGATAGCAGAAGCGGAATTTAAACAGACAATGAGAGAATTAGATGAATTTTTTAGTCTGAAATAAAAATGAAAAACTTCCAAGATAATATGTTGATTGGGATTTGGTCTGGTTCTATAGCTGGACTTATAGTGTTATTTTCACAAAGTCTTTTAGAAGCATATAATCAAAAGTTAAATATGGTTCTTGCATCTTCCTTGATATTGGGGATAAATTTACTAATAATTTTAGGTATGGCTTGGTATAATTCAAAAAATAAATAATCCATAAAACTCAATATTTCTGAGTTTAAGCCACTAATTTATCACAACCGTATCACTTTACATCAAATCCCATCGGGGCCATAGATCGGAAGAGCACACGTCTGAACTCCAGTCACGTGAAACGA
>CAYHEN010000052.1:0-3345 GCA_964355745.1 Candidatus Woesearchaeota archaeon | reverse complement strand
CCAAATAGGTTCACATTCGTTCACGATTGATTGCTCAAAAATCGACTTCGTCAGATTTTCGCTTATTTTAATATTTAATGTTTAAGAAAATTATTTGGGTTGAACAATACTATAAATTTTTATCATTAACTTATAATAAATTTTTGAGCGAAGCGAAACAATTAAGCGAGCGATAGCGAGCGTATAACTGACCAGTAATTATACAACAATATAAACTTTGGTCTTGTTAATATTTTATGTCAGACATAAAATTTGAAATTATAAAAAAAATAAGTGAGCTTGGATTTAAATATAAGAATTTGAGGAATGTTTCAAAATTAGACAGCAATTCTCCTCCGAGTGTTTTTATAGGAAGCAAGCTAAAATATCCTCTAGTTAATGTTGGAATCCTCTCTCCTCTTGAAAGAGATGAAGATGCTTGGGTTTATGATGACGCAAAATATTGGGCGAATAACGATTTTCAGATTAATGATGTTTTGAAATTGAGAGATAATTTATTGAATTCAAGGTTTCAGTCAAATGTTTATGAAACCAGAATAAATTCCAGCACAGGCAAGAATTTTGTCCAAATAGCCCAGGAAATTGCTGTTGCTTCAAAGCCAGTTGACATTGAAATAGAGTTAAAGCACAGATTAAACATAGGGAGAAATACAGACAGAGTTCTTACACCACATGGAATGAGGGCAGGTTTGAAAAAAGCAAAAATAACCGGAAACGTGAAAATTCACCGGCAAGTTGATAAAGTTATGAATGATGAAATAAAATGTGTGGAAGGAATGGAGATTCTTTACAAAAAAAATTTTACAGAATACACTTTAAGCAAAATCTTGAGTGTGGGGGTTTTAGGATTGAAGAAAAATAAGAGACTTGTTCCTACAAGATGGAGCATAACTGCAACAGACGATTCAATTGGAAAATTTCTTCTGAAAAAAGTAAGAGAAAATAAAGTGATAGAAGATTATGAATTGTTCTTTGGAGAATTTCTAGGAAATTGCTATCTTCTTGCTTTACTTCCAGATGTTTGGAGTTACGAATTATTTGAACTTTATTTGCCGGGCAGCAGCTGGAATCCTTCGAGCGAAATAAAGGCATCTACTGATTTTGAATCTTATTCCGGCAGAAAAACTTATGCAACAAGCACAGCAGGAGGTTATTATGCTTCTCGTTTGCCAATCATAGAATATCTCAACAGAATAAAAAGACAGGCAACTGTAATTGCAATAAGAATAGAAACTCCAAGCTATTGGGCTGCTTTAGGGGTATGGGTATGTCGGGAGGCTAGTAGGAAAACTATTAAAAAGGGTTCTTTAAAATTTAATTCTAAAGAAGAATTAATAAACTGTGCTAAATTTGTCTCTAACAAAAAATTTGGTATTTCAATAGATAATATTTTAAAGAAAAGCAAGATTTTAACGGAGTTAAATCAACAAAGAAAGATTAGCGAATTCTTTTAGTTAATTTTTCCATTTTTTGTGCTAGTGTGCATGTTGGGAATAAATTTGCTAAATTAATCATATCTTGATAAAATTTTTTATAGCTCTTTATTGTTATCTCAATTTATAAACTGCAGTTACATATGCACTAACTTCCTGATTTGAAGGAGTTATGTCTGTTACTGCTCTCTTGGCTTCTGCTGCCCCACCAGAAGTTCCTTGAGTCGCATAAATTGGCCAGGGGTTATAGTTAAATTGGTCTAATGATACAGAAACTAATCTCCCAAGCTTTTTATTGAAACCATCAGCAATTGCTTCTGCCTTTATTTTAGCATCATCTGAAGCGGATTTTATTGCCTGTGTTTTTGCGCTCTGTTGTAATAAAGGAGTAAGCTCAAAATTAATGTAACTTATTCCTGCTCCTGCATTTGTGCCTGCGTCAATTAAAGAACTTACTTTGTCTTTCTGTTCTGCTGAAACCTCTATTTTTAAAGAATGTGTTGCTCTATATCCTGTAAGCCTTTGTCCGTTGCTGTAATCATATTCAGGATAGATATTGTAATTATCTGTCTTTAAATCGCTTTCTTTAAATCCTAAAGCAATAATATTGTCTTTCAGCTTGCTTACTATTGCAGAGTTTTCATCTTCTGCTTCTTTAGAAGTTGTTCCTTTTGTATCGACATTAAAATAAACTGTTATCAAGTCAGGAGAAACCTTTGCTGTTGCCTGTCCATTCACTTGTATTGTGTTTGAAAGACTGTTGTACTTAAAGGCAACTACTCCAATAATTGCTAATACAATTACTGCAGCAACAATAATCAAGGTTATTTGAACAGATTTTTGTAATTTCACCATAAATAGCTAAATGAAAAAGAGTTTAAAAAAGTTATTAAGTTAAGATAAATCTCTCTTCTTAGATAAAGCTTCTACAACTTCATCTATTCCTCCTTTATATCCTAACAAATATCCTTTTCTTGCAAATTCATATTCCCAACAGTTTCCATATTCAAGTCTCGCATCAGCAATCAATGATCTTGCGTTTAATTTTTCTCTTTGGACTGCAACATCAATCATCATAGCCATTACATCAGCAGACCTTAATTTTAATTCTAAACTAGCTAATTGCAAAAGTAAAAATTGTATCTCTTTATTATCATTATATTTTATTTCTATTTCATTAATTTTCTTTCTTGTTTCTTCGTCCATCTGATTGATTTTAAAATATTCTACTTTTTAAAAATTATTATCCCCGATTTCCTTACTCTGTTTCTTCCTGTATTCCTCAAGCCTCTTTTTGTTCTTTGGACAATCTTTATTGAAACAAAATTCCCAAGGACGCTTGGCTTTTCTTATGCTTATTAGCATGGGGAAGCCACATTCTTCGCAAATCTTGTCTGATTTTTTTATCAAGCTGTTTGGAGGAAGAGAATATGTGTTTCTGCATTCTGGATAAGCATTGCACGCAACAAAATATCTCCTGTTCTTTTTTGAATAAGTTATTGCGAGAGTTCCTTTTTTGCAAACAGGACAAAGAGTTAATTTATTTTCTTCCTTGTTTTGCTTTTGTATTTCAATTTCAGCAGATACCAATTCTTTTCCTATCTCTCCTTTGTTCTTCTCAAAATCCTGAGAAATATTTCTTATTGTTTCTTTCGCTTCTTCAATAATGTTCTTCTCCTTCTCTTCAAAATTCTTTTTTGATTGCAAAATAGAATCCATTTCTTTTTCAAACTTTCTTGTTAGTTTTTCATCAATTATTATTGGAGAGTATTTTTGTAATGTGGAAATCAGGGAAATTCCTAATTGAGTTGCTTCAATGCTTCTCTCTTTTACATATCCTCTGTCATAAAGGGTTTCAATTATAGATGCTCTTGTTGCCTTTGTTCCAAGATTTCTTTTTTCCAATTCAGAA
>CAYHEN010000051.1:0-3418 GCA_964355745.1 Candidatus Woesearchaeota archaeon | reverse complement strand
GATTTTGAAAAAGGCGGAGAAAGGTATATATGTTTCACACAAAAGTAAAATTTAATAATTTTTCATGTTTCCTTCACAAATTCAATAAAGTTCAGTAAAAAGTAAAATTTATATAAAGGGGTTTATTCTTTTTATCAGGAAATTTAAAATGGCTCAGTTTCAAAATATACAAGACCCTTTGATGACACAACAGCCTCAAATGCCGCCCAATGAACAGCCAGCACAAATGCAGGTGTCGCCAGATCCAAAAAAATCCAAATGGTGGATATGGCTATTGATTGTTTTGGTATTGGTCGGAGCAGCTTCTTATTATTTCTTCTTCATGTAATGCAGGATTAAAATTTATATACTCTAGTTGTTTTTTTATAAAATGAAACCAAAATTTTTCAGAAAAGTTCTTGATAATGAAATGGTTGTTTTATTTGAAAAGAGAAATGTTCCTGTTGTAAGTGTTGCTATTGCAGCAAGATGCGGGGGAATGAATGAGGAAAAGCATGAAAAGGGAATATCTCATTTTATAGAGCATATGCTGTATAAAGGAACAAAAAAAAGGACCGCAAAGAAAATAGCAGAGGAAATAGAGCTTCATGGAGGAGACCTAAATGGATTTACCGATTATCTCATTACTGCTTACTGGTGCAAACTTCCTTCCCAGCACCTAAAAATAGGGCTAGATGTGCTGACAGACATGCTGAAAAATTCCCTGTTTGATGAAAAGGAGCTTGAAAAAGAGAGGAAAGTAATTTTTGAAGAGATAAAAATGAGAAAAGACAGCCCAAGAACCTATGTTACGGATCAGATTCATTCTTTCTTGTATAAAGGAGATTTTGCAATTCCGATAATAGGAACATATGAAAGCATGAATTCAATAACGAGAGAGAAAATGCTAAAGCGGTTCAATGAAGTCTATGCCCCAAATAATCTGATTCTTGCGGTAGTTGGAGATGCTGATTTTGCAGAATTGGTTAAGTTTGCTGAAAAAAACTTTGGAGGAAAAGGCAAAAGAACCCAAAATCCCAAAGTTTTTATTCGAAATCAGATAAAGACAGAGAATCGTAAGGGGATAGACCAGGTTAATTTGGTTTTTGCATATCATGTCCCTGTTTCTGGGGACAAAAGGAGTCATGCAGCCTATCTCCTTAATCTTCTTATGACAGGAGGGATGTCATCACGATTGTTTTCTGAGATAAGAGAGAAAAGAAATTTGGCATATGCAGTAAAAGGTGATTCTGAAATCACCAAAGATTTTGCATATAATATGATTTACATAGGGACTACAAAAGACAAATTCAAGGAAGTTGAGAAAATCATCCTTGCTGAATTCAAAAAAGTGTCTGAAAAAATGACGCAAAAGGAGCTTGATCTCATAAAGGAGCAAGCAATAGGAAATTACCAGATTTCAATGGAGGATTCACAGACCCAGCTAGCGAACCTCTTGATTTATGAAATAGATGGCGATGCAAAGAAATTTTATGAATTTGAAAAAGACATTTCCTCTGTGAAACTTGAAGAGGTTAAAGAGCTGGCAAAAATCAAGGACTACAGCCTCTTTGTTCTCGTTCCAGAATAATTCAAACTCAAAATATAAAGTTTATAAATTAAAAACTCTTGTTGAAGAAATGAAAAAAATAAGCCCCAAACTTTTATTATTAATTTTTTCTGATATCTTAATCTTGAGCAGTTTTGGATTAATAGGTCCTATTTTTGCGATTTTTATAATAGGCGGCTTGGAAGGAGGAAATTTAGTAACTGCTGGACTGGCGACTACGATTTTTCTTGTTGTAAAATCCTGCGTGCAATTACCTTTATCAAGATTTTTTATTGATAAAGAAAAGCACAAGACACACTCACTTTTATTGGGAACCTTTTTGATTATATCTGTTCCATTTATTTATGCCGCTGCAGAAGGAATTTATACTATCTTCATTGCACAAGCAATATATGGATTAGGAGCAGCCATGGCATATCCCGCATGGTTTAGTTTATTTACAACATATATGAACAAGAAACACAAAGGATTTGAGTATACTTTGTGGAGTACTGGAGTTGGTATAGGAGCAGCTCTTGCAGCCTATGTTGGAGCAGAAGTTGCAGATATATTAGGATTCAAATATCTTTTCTTTTTGGTAGGAGGAATTGCCTTTCTTGGATTTTTACTTTTGATTATTCTTGACTGGATTGATGGAAGAGGAGCCAAGGACTCTTTTCCATATTCCCTTAGAAGTAAAATTAAAAAATAAAATGAGAGTTTTTATCTCGATAAATCTGCCTGAAAGCATTAAAAAAGAGATAAGCAGAATACAGGATTCTTTGCCTGAATTTACAGGAAAAAAGACAGAATTTGAGAATCTGCATCTTACTCTTAAATTTCTTGGGGAAATTGATGAAGAGATGGTGGAGAAGGTTAAAAATAGGTTAAATAAGATAAAATTTGAAAAATTTGAAACTGAAATTGATGAAATAGGATTTTTTTCTCCACAATTCATAAAGATAATATGGGTTCATTTGAAAAATTGTGGTGAATTACAAAAGAGAATTGATGAAGCTCTTTCAGATATATTTGATAAAGAACATAGATTCATGAGTCATATTACAATTGCAAGAGTCAAGAAAATAAAAGACAAAAAAAGATTTTTGGATGATATATCCAAAATTAAGATAAAAGAAAGCAAGTTTATTGTTGATAAATTTTATTTAATGAAATCAGAGCTGAATCCCAAGGGACCGATTTATAGGATATTAGGTGAGTTTTCTTTGACATAATTACCATACAAATTTTTATAAAGCTTACTTTACTTTTAAGTTTTTAATGGGCAAATTTACAACCCGAGCATATAATCCTAATGTTAGTTCTCCTGTTGATTTTGCGGATGATATTCATTGTCAATTATCCAGGGGTAAATTAGTGCTTCTCATATATAAGGAATCGCAAATTTCTCTAAAATCTGCCAAGACTTTACTGAAAAAAATTCTTTTGGATGATGTATATAAAGTGACTATAACACAAAATGATAATATTGAACATAGAAAAAGGATGAATCCTGACAAAGAAATTTATCCTATTCTTATAGATGAGATGATAAATTATCTTAATAATCCTAGTATTTTTCGCCCAGCAATTTGAAAAATATTTCAGCCTTCCTTCCAATCAACTTCCTTAGTTCTTCTTCTGGCGCATTTATTATATTTTTTATTGTTTTGAATTCCTGAAGCAATTTTTTTGCTGTTTTAGGGCCTATGCCCGGAAAACCCTCTATTATGAACTGGAGCTGCTCTTTCCTGTTTCTGCTTTTTTTCTTTGCGTTAAGCGACATCTCTTTTTCCTTTTTGTTTAATAATATTGAGATATATTTTGCAGTGTCCTCTGAATTTTTTGTGAAAATAACAGGAATTTTGTGCCTTAATGTGATTGACAACA
>CAYHEN010000050.1:0-3423 GCA_964355745.1 Candidatus Woesearchaeota archaeon | reverse complement strand
TCAGATCTCTATAGTTTTTAAGGCTTTCTGAATTGGGAAATTTGGCGAGTAAATACCTTCAAAAAGAGCGTCAAATAATCACTCCGGTCTACTCTTCAACAGGAAATACTCTTTTCTTCTCCCCAATTTTTCATATAAATCAAGAAGCCTGTTTTTGATAGCTTCTCGTTCAGATTCGCCCATTCTCATATCAAGAAGTTTTTCGTAAGCTTTTATAGCATGAATTCTTTTCAAATTTTTCTCAAAACTCTCAGCATACTGTTTGTAAAGACTTTTGACGTTCTCATAAATTTCTGCCCTCTGCATTGAATTTGCCTCCACCATTGCTTTTTTCATTGCTTTTTCAGATCCATCAAAATCAGCGGCTCTTGTACACAATTCTGCCTCTTTCATAAAATGCCCTATTTTTTCTCTGAATGTTATTGAGACCATAGCAGCATTTTCGTAATTTTTTGCGGCATCTTTTAACATATCTGTTTTTTCATAAATTTCAGCAAGTTTAAGAAAAACAAATTTCTTTGTATCTATGCTTAAATCCTCTTTTAGAAATCTTGTAAGATAGTCTATCTGAACAAAATTCCCCTTTCCAGAGAGTTCTTTTTCAATTTCTAATTTTGTCATTTTTTTGTGCAGCATAAAATAAATACACGGGTTAAGTATTTAAGGATTTTGGAATTTTGTCAGAACTTCAGACAGGCAGTATTTTTCAATGTGAACCACTCTTTTCTCATCAGAACTTAATCCGGTATTTTTTAAATTTTTTATTACAATTCTCTTAAAAGGCTTATATCCCTCTTTGATAAAATCTTGTTTTAATAAAAATTCAGCATCCTTTTCATCTGATGAAGAAACAAGTGCGTGATGAGAAAAGAAAGAAGGGCTAAAAACAGCACTATACTCTATATGATAAATTTCATATGTCATTGTATTAGTAAATTAGGGGGATATCGTGAACTCTTTTTATCTATTTAGAGAGAAGAGCGAGGTTTAAAAGAATTCTTGTGGTTTAATAGATATGATTGGTTGATGATTTTACATTCTGCAGGACGCAATATAAAAAGATTTATAAATATGTAAGTACATGTAAGAACATGAAAGACAGAAAGCATATGAAAAAAGTGCGCGAGAAAAGGATAAAATCAATTAAAAAGCAGATAGATGAACATCAAGAAAAAATTGAGAAAGAGGAAGGTAGATTGGATACTACAAAAGATTATTGGCAAAAAGAAATAAATGAAAAGTTTCTAAAGCAAATGCAGGAAGACGAAGAATATCTGAAGGGAGAAAAATAATGGAAGTCCAGATAAAAAAAGCAGTAAGAGCAGGGAATTCTTCAGCAGTCATACTTCCAAAATCTTGGCTTAATAAGGAGGTTAGAGTAGAGTTATTAAGAAAAACTCCCGAAGTAATCTTGTCTGATGTTCTTCGTTTTGTTAAAGATTATATCAGTTTAAAGAATATAATCGGGATTTATGTAACCGGAAGCTATGCAAGAGGCGAAGAAGATGAAAATAGTGACATAGATGTTCTAATTATAACTAAAGATATGGATAAGGAAATAATTCATGAAGGAATTTATAATATTTTAATAATTTCTTCTGAATTGATAAAGCAAAAATTAAAAGTGGATTTGTTCCCGCTTGGACAAATGTTAAAAGAAGCTAAGCCTTTGTTAAATGCAGATTATCTTAATCAGATAAATGTTAAAATAACAAGAGCAAATGTTGAATGGTATATTAAGACCACGGAAGATAAGCTAAAAATAATAAGAAAGGTTCTTGATTGGACAAAAGAAAAAAATAAAAAATATGTTGATAATCTTGTTGCTTATACTTTGGTCTTAAGGATAAGAACTCTGTATATAATAAGGAAATTAATGAAAAATGAGAATTATTCCAAGAAAGATTTTATAAAAATAATTAAAAATGTGTCAAAAGGAACAAATGCTTATGATGGATATTTAGCCGTAAAAAATAATTCAAAAGAAAAAGGAAAGATTGGTGTCGCAGAAGCAGAAAAATTATACAGATATTTAAAGAAAGAATTAGAAAGCGTTAAAAGAATTCTTGTGGTTTAATGGATATGGTTGAGTAATATAAGACATTTTATAAATAGTTAGTTCTAGATGAATTAAAATGACTAAAAGCTTAAAGGAAATAATTGAAAATGAAATAGATGAATCTAAAAAGAAATATGGTAACCAGTGGGTAATAGAATTCTTTAACAATTTTAATGGTCATTTACCTGGAGGATATAAAAGAAGGGGAATTCAAGATTTCAATGATTGGGATGAAAGATTTAGTGAAACATTAAGAAAACAATCTCTTAAAGAATTTCATAGAACTATTGATAAAGTTAGTGAAGAATTGGGTATAAACCAACAAGAAATTATTGATATTCAAAAGACTTTGCAGGAAAAGAATAATTTTAGTGTATATGAAAAATTATTTGAATTATGCATTCCGATATACGTAAAGTTAAGAGAGATGGGTTACAATCATTATCCAGATTTAACAAGTTAGTATTATTTCTTTAAAATTCTAAAACCCAATATCAATTCTTCTTCTTCACAATCTCGGTGCAAATTCCTGCTGCAACCGTCTGACCCGCATCTCTTACTGCAAACCTGCTCATAAACTGATTTTCTTTCTGTGTTTCAAGGCAAAGATTTCCCTGTGGCTTTATTCTTACCTTTGCACTGTCTCCATTTTTCAAAAAATCAGGATTTTTTTTAATTGATTCTCCACTTCTTGGGTCAATCTGATCAATCAATTCAACAAACTGGCATGGCACCTGTGCTGTATGAACATGGAAAACAGGTGTGTATCCTTTGGCAAGAACTGATGGATGATTTATTACAGTTATTGTTGCAATAAATTCTTCAACAACACTTGATGGTTTTGCAGCATCGCATATTACATCACCACGTGCAATATCTTTCTTGCCCACACCACGAACGCTTATTCCGACGTTGTCTCCAGCATCTGCTTGTGGAATAGTTTCATGATGCATTTCTATTGTTTTTACCTCACCCTCAAGGCCCTTTCCTGTTCTTCCAGGCAATACTATAACTTTCTGTCCTATTTTCATAATCCCGGTCTCTATCTTGCCCACGGGAACTGTTCCAATTCCAGTAATTTCATAAACATCCTGTACAGGCATTCTCATTGGCAACTCTGTAGGCATCTTTGGCTGGGGGAACAGATCAAATTGTTCATGGATACTTGGTCCTTTATACCAAGACATCTTGTCTGATTTTTTTGTAACATTGTCTCCCTTTAACCCAGAACATGCAATAAAAGGTGTTGTCTCTGCATTTATTCCTACTCCCTGAAGCAACTTGCTCACTTCTTCTTTAACTTTATTGAATTTGTCTTCTTTGTACTCAACAGAGATCGGAAGAGCACACGTCTGAACTCCAGT
>CAYHEN010000049.1:0-4087 GCA_964355745.1 Candidatus Woesearchaeota archaeon | reverse complement strand
TTAGATTCCTTGAGAGTTTTATGTTCTAATTTGCTTCTTGAAAACCTTCCTAGTTCATAAGCTCCAGAAAGAACATTTGTGGCTAACCATCCATATAAAAGATATTCTGGATTCTCTAATCTCGTAAATTTCCATGCCAAAATTTCTCGATCTATCATATTACTAGTTAATACAACATCTGTTAAGAATCCGGTAATTCCTCCTATTGGAACTCCAAAATCACCCCCTTTAAATGCTCCTTCTTGATTATAAAAAATATTTTGTTTATTTACGATTTTTCTAATTGTTGTCGGAATTTTAAAGATTGGAGCAACCATTCCATAAAACGTCTTGCCGAAATTATAAGCCTCATTTCCAAGTGGCCTTAAAATATTTCTTTCTAATTTTTTTTCAACTGATTCATATTTAGGAACTTGTTCTGATATTTGCGTTATTGTTTTCATCTTAAAACGCAACTCTCAGATTTATTCTTCCGCTGTTTTTTCTTCCAATTCTGTTAAATGAGGCTCCGACAGACAGATTCTCGGTAACATTGTATCTTGCACCTGCACTCAATGTCAAAGCTCCATTCACAAAAGGAGATTCTTTTTTTGTATTTGATATTATTGAAGGAGTCTGCAATTGCTGGCCATTTCTTTCAAAGCTTATTGTGCTTTTTCCATCAAGAGTTTTTTGCTGCTTTAACAATCCTGTTCCGATTCTCAATGGAAATTCAAGATTATCATTGATTTTGAAACTAAGCCCTGCTCCAATGTCTGCAATTGCTTTCTCTTCTGCAGTTGTGTATATTTCATCTGTTCTGTTTTTGTATGTTTCAGGCCCTATCAACTGCCTGTCTCTTTGCGTGACCTGTGTTCCCAAATCAGAAAAAATTGATTTTCCTCTTGCAGCAAAATAATTCCCATATCCTTCCAAACTTAGCCAAGAATTTAATGGAACCTCAACAAATCCGCCAATAGGAACTTCACCATTTCTTCCGACAGCTGCCTCCAAACCAAATCTTGTTTTCGGTTTTTTAGCCTTTTCTTTTTTAACTTCTTTTTCAATTTTTGTTTTTGGAATTTCTTTTTTAACTTTCTCTTCTTTTATTTCTTTTAACACAACATACAGCTCTGGGGTAATTTTTTTGACTTCTCTATCTCTTGAAAATTCATAATATTTTTTTAAAAATTCTTCTTGTTGCTCTTTGTCTAAAGATTCATAAGGTTTTAACAATTTCAAAGTGTCTTTTGTCATTTCATAGAATTGAGCTGCTGCAATACTATCTGCTCTTGCCCTTGCTTTAACTCTCCATCTTTCAATAATCCCTTTAAGGCTGTCTTCTTGTGTTTTTTCTACCTTAACTTCTTTCTGAACTTTTTGCTCCAAAATGCCCACGCTATCTCTTTGAACTTCTCTTTCAAGCCTGCTTTCTTTTTCAACTTCAGCAAAACTCTTTTTTCTAAAATACAGCAAAACCGGAAAACTTCTTGATTTTGTTTTCACCCTAACCATATATAATCCTTGTTCTAATCTAAGTTCACCATTAGTGTATAAGCTGTCAGTTTCAGAATTTATCACACCATCTCTAACAGCGTTTTCAAGAAGTTTAAGGCTTTCTTTGTCGTTGCTATTTACCTTATTATATAGTTCTTTATAGAAAGCCAAAGTAGCTTTTTCTTCCCCAGCGGGCTTCATTCCTTTTGAAAAATGTTTTTTTTGATAATTTTTTATTTCATTTTCAAGGCCTTTTTTAACATCTATAACAGAATAATTGATTTTGTCCTTGGATTTCCACTCTCCTCTTAAATTATACCTTGAATCTGGGGAGATTTCCACTTCATTAACATAAGATTTAGCAAATACCCCATCTCCAACACTGGTTAAAACAGTTGTTAGATACCCTGTGGGATATATTTCATTATAAGATTTTTTTTGAGCTTCTTGAACTTTTGTATTATCTCTTTGTATTTCCTGAACTTTTGCGCTCTTAGGAGTATATATCTTGCTGAATATCTTTGTCATTATTTCATAAGGCAGTGTTTGGCTTTGTGCAACTGCTTCAGGAGATGATGCTCCAATTCCAAGAGCTGTCAAAAATGCAAGTGTTAGAATGCTTTTTTTAGACATTTTAAGTGCTTTTTTAAGAAAAAAACACTTTATAAGCATTTCTGTATGTCACCATTATATAATTACTATAAGAAAAACTAATCAGGGTTTTGTCAGAAGATTTAACTCAGAACAGCATACAAAACACTTCCCAATATTATTATTGCCCCGACTATGTTTCTCCAATCCGGCCTCTCTTTAAGGAATTTCCACGCAAGTATATAAATAAATATTGGGCTTAACATTATCAGAAGAGTAGTGAAAATGACACCTAATTTTACATATCCATAATAAATAATTATCCTATATATCACCCATAAAATCCCGACTACAAGCACTTCCAATTTTATTTTTTTATCTAAATATTTGAATTTGGGTTTGAATAAAACAAAGCTGAAAAGAAAAATAAAAGAGCATCTTAGAAAATAGAATGAAATGGGAGAATAAAAATCAAGAATCAGCCTCGAAGTGACCAGTTCAAGAGCAAAAAAGAAACTGCCTAATATTGCTGCAATGAAATATTTGTTAAATTCAAGATGATGCTTTCTTATGTGTGAAAAAATTAATGCAAATGCCGCTATTAATGCAGGTATTATAACTTCTATTTTTCTGTCATATAATCCTTCTGCGAAAAAACTAAATATTATCGCAAGCAATACAACAAACAGCGGCTCGAGAATTTTTGCAGGCTCAAGATTGGTAACTTTTTCCCGTTTAATAGAATAAAACATTAAAAGATTTGCAGCTATTGAAAACAACACAACCAATCCAAAAATTACAATGTTCTTTAACTGCAAAGCTCCTATATCAACTCTCCAGAAAAAATACAACAAAGGGAGCATAACAAGTACAATTGCAAGAAAAGAACTTGTCTGATAGAGCCTGATATCAATTTTTCTTTTTCTAAGTATTGTTTTCTCAAGAATTGTTCCTCCTGCAAGGGCCAATGCTCCTAATATGGGTATTTGTATCATCTCTTTTTATGTGTAATTCATTAAGTAATTCATATTTAAAAAACTTTAAAATTTTCAACTCAAAAGTTTTAAAAGATAGAAGTAGTTTATCTGATATATAAACAAGAGATTTTTAAAAATGAAAGAAAAAAATGAAAGAAACTATGACTTTATTGTATTGGGTGGTGGAGGGACAGGACTGGCTGCCGCAATGTATGCTGCAAGGCTTGAACTGAAGACTCTTGTATTAGGTCACTCGCATGGTACTGAATTGCCTATTGGTGGCGTGATAACTACAACGCATTTTGTTGAAAATTATCCTGGTTTTATCAGGCTTACAGGTGCTGAGCTTGCCAAAAAACTTGAAGAGCATGCAAGGGCTTACCCTCTTGTTACATTAAAAGAAGAAAAAGCAACAGAAATCAAAAAAACCAAAAAGGGTTTTGCTGTTACAACAAACAAAAGGGAATATCTGGGGAAAACAATTTTGTTTGCAACAGGAACAAAATGGAGAAAACTGGAGGGAGTTAAAGGTTCAAGAGAGTTTGAAAATCGCGGAATAAGTTACTGCGCTTTGTGTGATGGTCCTTTATTCAGAAACAAGATTGTTGCAGTAATTGGAGGAAGCGATACTGCTGCAAAAGATGCCCTTCTTCTTGCTGAATATGCAAAAAAAGTTTATATGATATATCGGAGAGAGCAGATTCATCCAGAGCCGATAAATCTTGAAAGAATAAAAAAGAACAAGAAAATAGAAATTATTAATAATACAAATGTCAAGGAAATAAAAGGAAAAGAATTTATTGAAAAAGTTGTCCTTGATAAACCCTACAATGAAAAAAAAGAGTTAAATGTCGACGGAATTTTTGTTGCTATTGGGTATGTTGTTCTCTCTGAACTCGCAAAGCCGCTGGGTGTTAAGCTGAATAAAGAAGGCGAGATAATGCTTAATCATAAAACCGCAGAGACAAATATTCCAGGAGTTTATGCGGCAGGAGATGTAACAGACAAGCCATTTAAGCAATTAATCACAGGAGTTGCAGATG
>CAYHEN010000048.1:0-4171 GCA_964355745.1 Candidatus Woesearchaeota archaeon | reverse complement strand
TATAAAAATAGGGAATAGAATAGCCCCACCAGGATTCGAACCTGGGTCACAGCCTTTCTATCATTTGATTTGGTAAACAAATCTCTTGTCCAAAGGGCTATATACTTGACCGCTGTACTATGGGGCTTTAAAAGAATTAGATATCTTCGATTTTTAAAAGTTATTAATGCTCTTTATATCTTCCCCTTTTCTCAACTGCCTTTAATCTTTCAAGAACTTTTGAAGATTCATTGCAAGATTTGTAACCATTCAAAACCTGTTCAAAAAGAATTTCCCAATGTTTGAAATGTTTCGCTTCTAACGCCTGTTTCAACAAATGCAAATCCACTGCTTTGTCTTCTGTTTTTTTGCTTATGTATCCCAATCCAAAATCTATGAAATAAATTAAATTGCCTTTTAATATCATATTGCTTGTTGTTAAATCTCCATGAATTATGTCTGCATCGTGGAGTTTCGCAATTTGCTCTCCAATTGCTTTGCAGATTTCTTTTTGTTCTTCCAATGTAAATGAGTCTAAATTTTCAGAAAGTTTTTTTCCGTCAATAAACGGCATTTCTATCTTGTTAAATTCTTTTAATGGAAATGGGTCTGGAGCGTTAATGATTTTAGAAGCTTTTTCAAGAAGTTTTTTCTCTGCTTTTGTTCTTTGTTTCCTAATCTTTTCATCTATTTCTTTAATTCTGTAAGATTTTTTTATTCTGTCTTTAATGATTAAGTTTTGGTTTTCATTTAACAAAATTTTGGCCTCTGCTCCTTGTTGGAGGAATTTTATTTGTTGTAACATTTTTATATCCCAATAACCTTTGCCCCTTTAAAATAAAAAATTAATAATACTGAAAAAATAGCATAAATTATCATTAATGTCCATTTATTTATTAAATTTAATTGGTTAAAGAAATTTGCAATTGTAGTTAAAACTAATATACTTGTTAAGAATATTGTTGTTTTTGCATTATTTTCAATTATTTTTTTTTGTTTTTGTTCTTCTAAAAATTTTATTCCTTCGTCATTAATATGAAGAATATAAATTTTTTTATCTCCTTCTTTTTTTGGTAACATTCCGGTTTTTTTCCCTCCTATAAGACTATAAATCTTTCTGTAAGCATCTTCACCAAACTTTTTTTTCAAGTTTTCTTCTTTTCGTGCATCTTCATTATATTCATTTCTTGCTAGGTAATCTAAGAATTCATATATTTCATCTAAAACTCCCATTTTTTTAAAATTTTAATTTCCCTCCTTTTACAAACTTCTTCGCCATCTTCATAAGCTGCTTTTGATTAAGTCCTTTTGAAAGATCTAAAGATGCTTGAGATTTTATCATTTCGTTTATCATCTTGTACTGCTTTAACAATGCACGAACATCGCTGGTGTGAACTCCTGCCCCCCTGGCAACACGAGAAATTCTTGATGTTTGTTTTTCCAAAATTTCAGGATTTGTTTTTTCTTCAGAAGTCATGGATTTTATTATGTGCTGCCATTTTGCAACTTTGGCCTCTTGGGTTTCAAGAACGCCTTCTGGAATCTTTGCATTGATATTTGATAATCCTGGAATCATGGATTTTATCTTGTCAAATCCTCCCAAATGGCTCATTGATTTGACTTGTTCTACAACATCATCTAAAGTTAATTTCCCCTCTTCAATATTCTTTTGAATTCTCTTTTGACTTTTTTCCTCTGTAATTGATTTTATTTTTTCCAACAAAGTTTCCAAATCACCCATTCCCAAAAGCCTTGAGAGGAAAGAATGAGGATTGAATTCTTCTATATCGTTTATTTTTTCTCCTGTTCCTATAAAATAGACTGGAGCGTGAGTTTCTGCACACGCTGTCAATGCTCCTCCTGCTTTTGCAGTTGAATCCATTCTTGTTATTATTACTCCAGAAATATTTACTGCATCCTTGAATTGACTCGCTTGCTGTCTGGCTGCCTGCCCGATATCTGCAGGAATTACTAGAATGCTTTCTGTCGGTTTTGTTTCTTTGCTTATCAATTTTATTTCTTTAATTAATTCCCCATCTAACGTATGTCTTCCCGCTGTATCCACGAGAATTAAATTGTAATTTTTCAATTCCTTTTCATATTTTTTCCATATCTTAATCGGATTTTTTTCATTTGTGTCTATGAAATAATTCAATTTGTTTTTTTCTGCGAGTTGTTTTAATTGCTCTTGTGCTGCTGGACGATGTGTGTCCAATCCAATAATCGTGACTTTGAATCCACGCTTTGCAAAATAATTCCCGAGTTTTGCTGTTGTAGTTGTTTTTCCACTGCCATACAAGCCTAAAAGAAGAATTACATTTTGCTTTTTTAAAGGTTTAAGCTGTTTGTATTCTCCAAGAATATTTAAGAGTTCATCGTGGAGAAGTTTTATCAAATGTTCCTTCTTTTCAACTCCCTTTAATCTTTCGTCCAATGCAGATTTTTTTATCTTGTCGCTGAGTTCTTTTACAAGAGAGACATTCACATCTGCTTCTATTAACGCTCTTTGCAATTCTCTAACTATAGAGTCAAGCAAATCTTTATCCAGGAAAATAGCATTTGCTATCTTGTCTGTGGCTCTTCTTATCACTTCTCCAAGTTTTTCAAGCATAAGAGAAGAAGTAAATTAATAGTTAATAAAGTTGTGGTTAGAAGAAGAATTATCTTTTCTTTATCCAAAAGATAGTAACAATTAATCCGCCCATAAATAAGACTGCTCCGATTATATTAGAATCAAACTTTTCTAAATTGTTAATCGCATTTCCGGTTATATTGGGGGATAAAAAAAGTACGCTAATTATAAATTCTATTAATGCTATTATTAATAAAGATAATCTAGATGTTAAATCCTTTCTTCTACTCTCTCTTCTTTTTAATTTTCTTTCTACTATTGATATTTTTTTTGATAATTCTTCTATTTTTTCTGGATCTGTCTTTGCAAATCTTTTTCTCCATCTTAAATTTTTCTTGTACATTCTTATGGCAGATTTATAATCATATATTTTTTCTGCTAATTCCCCTGCTCTGTCTGCATATTCAGGACCGCTATAATTAGCATAACGATCAAAGGCTAATCCTAAATCTCCTCGTTTCTGATATAGCTCTGCGGCTTTTTGAGGGCTCGGGAGTATATGTAATGGTTCGGAAAAGTATCTATCATATATTTTGTAATGTTCATAGAAATCTATTGCTGTTTCGTCTTGTCCTAATTTTACAGACATATCCCCCACCTTTTCAAAATCATCTATTGAATAATATAACATCCTGGCTTTTTTATAATTCCCCCTTCTCTCTGCAGATTCTGCTTCTCTTAGAATCTGTTCCTCTTCTTCCCGCTCCTTTTTACCTTCTGCATCACTCCACCAGTCTTTTATTTTTTTAAATAATCCTCTTTCTTTCTTCATTATGATTTAAATAGAATTTTCTTTATAAAAATTATGTTATTTTGCCTTTACAATCCCAATTTTCTTATGAACATTTCTTTATCAAAAATCTCTATTTTGTCATATGCTTGTCCTGTACCAAGATATAGAATTGGTTTTTTTGTTACGTAACCTACTGAAAGAGCTGTTCCGCCTTTTTCATCTATGTCTGCTTTTGTGAGAATAATTCCATCAATCCCAATTGCCCAATCAAAGCTCCTTATCTGCTCTATTGCATCGTTTCCTGTTATGCTTTCTCCTACAAATATTTTTTCATCTGGCTTGCAAACTTTGACTATTTTTTCCATTTCTCTCAAAAGATTTTTTTGGGTGTGCATTCTTCCTGCTGTGTCAATTAAAACACAATTCAAGAAATTCTTTTTTGCATAATTTATTGCGTCAAACCCAACGCTTGCTGGATCAGAACCATATTCATGGCTGATTACTTTTACTCCTATTTTCTCTCCGTGTTCTTTTATTTGTTCTATTGATGCTGCTCTGAATGTATCTGCAGCAGCAATCACACAGGAAATTCTTTTTGATTTCAAATTCTCTGCAACTTTTGCGATTGTTGTAGTTTTTCCTGAACCATTTATCCCACAAAATAAAATTACATAAGGCTCTCTCGATTGATCGGAATTTTTTTCCTTTATCTGTTCTGCTAAATTTGGAGGAGTTACTAAAATCTCTCTGATTATTTCTTTAAAGGCTTCTTTTATTTCTAGATCGGAAGAGCACACGTCTGAACTCCAGTCACGAGTGGATATCTC
>CAYHEN010000047.1:0-4290 GCA_964355745.1 Candidatus Woesearchaeota archaeon | reverse complement strand
CCTACTCTTAATTTTAGCTTGTTTGTGAACTTGCTTATCATTTTGCTGTATTTCACAACCCAATTATAAACTGAAACGTTACTTGCATTATGAGGGTAGAACATAGCCAGATGACCTTGAACTCCACGAGTAGAAGCACCCCTATAAAATAAGTCTACTGATTTAGTTATTTTCTGTGGACTATTCCTCATTCTAAAAAAGCCATCATCTAAAACAAATCTATGAGAACATTCAAGACACTTAAATCTTTGAATTTTACCTCTATTCCCTGTCTGCCGGTATCCATCTTTCTTGATATGTTCTGCCTTACAATCAGTGCACACTATTTTGGTTATCATAGTAATACATATATACACTAGTATATAAATATGTCTATACTGAAGTATACAGATAGTCTAATATACATATATTTATATACTCATAAATCAATATATTTGTATGGCGGAGAGGATAACAATAAGCATAAAGATTGACCCTAATGTTTGGAAAGAAGTTCAACATAGATGTATTGACGAAGGTAAGGAATATTCTGAATATGTTGAAGAAGCCGTAAAAGAGGCATTAAAGAAAAAGAAATGAGTGATAAAGAAGAGATAGAGTTTTTTATTCCTGAAAAAGATGAAAATATTTCTGAAGATGGAAAAATTTACATCAAATTATATGATATAAAGATGAATGGTGCAAGATGGAGATTTTATAAGAATGATAAAGACCCTCGCCCAAGTAATCCTCACGGACACAATTTAGAAACTGGAGATAAAATGGATATTTGGACAGGGAAAGTTTATGACAAAAATAATAATTTAATAGATGAGATAAGTAGCAAAAAACTTTTATTTGTTCAATCAAAATTAAGAGAAGCAGATTTTACTTAATTTTTTTAGGATGTTTAGCACCCTTTAACTTAACAATTCATGCTAACTGCAGCCACCTGCTGTTCTTAACCAGCCGCATTTTCTGCATTTAGGCTCATGGCATCCTTGTTCAAATATATAATCTTTTGAACCGCAATCATTGCATAGGAAACTAGAAATTTTTTTATCAGTTACTCTTTGCTCTGCTGTTTCAATTCCATCATTTAGAAGTCTGGATTTTTCTTCATTAGTGAGGAGGATTGTATCTTCTTTGTTTATTGTTTGAACTAATTTTCCTGTTTCAGCATCGTATTTAATTATGCCTCTTGATAATAAAGCATGTTCAAATACTAAACCAACTGCATGTGTTGGGCTGTTTATTCTTCTGTTTCCTAATCCGCTTGACCTGTTTCCAGTTACAGATTTCCATCTTTCTACTAATTTGATATAATCTGGATTATTTTCCTTAAATACATTTGTTCTGTCTAATCCAGAAGATGCAAATTCAACAGCGATTTCATCTCCTAAAGGAGCAGTTTGTTGAAATACTTCTTTTGGAAAAGAATATATTTTTCCGTTTATAGTGTCTCTTCTCAATTCGTCTGTGAATATGACATGAAAAACATCCTCTCCTCTTTCTATTCTATATTTTACAGAACTGTCTGCAATTGTTATTGCAGGAGAATTAATAGGAACATGAACTCTCACAATTTGTTCTAAAATTTTATCTTTTATTCCAATTGTCATTGGTTGGTTGTCAATTGTACCTTGCCTATATCCAGTTATGCCCTTGCATCCTCTTTTTCTAGCTTCCATAAATATATTGAAAAAATCTTCAGGAGTAGCATTATCTGGAAGATTTACTGTTTTTGAAACAGCATTATCAACTCCAAATCCATTTTCTCCAACTTGGAACGCTCCTTGAATTCTAACATGCCACATAGGATTTACTTCTGTTGCGAGTTTATATCTTAGTTTCATATCTTCAGGAATGCTTTCAATTCCTTGAAGAGTCCCTTTTTCTTTTACCTCTTTAATAAACTCAGGAGTATATTCTTTAAATTCTCTTAAATGCAATTCTTCTTCAAATAATTCGCTTATATATTCTAATTTGATTCCATTTTGCAGATTTTTATTAAAATATATTCCAAACATAGGTTCTATTCCTCCACTAACATCAGCGTATCTTCCTGTTGTTCCATTTGGAGCAAAAGTTATTCTTGTTGCATTTCTTATTTCCCCTAATTTATCTTTATTAGTTGCATATTGTGATTCAGGATCATAAATACTTCCTTTCCAATTAGGAAAAACTCCTCTTTTTTCAGCAAGTTCCTGAGATTTTTTCATTGCTCTTTTTGACATATAACTAGACATAAATCTAGCAAAAAATTCCATATCTTCTGATTCATAATTTATTCCTAGAGATATTGCAGTTTCAGCAATTCCCATTACACCCAAACCAATTTTTCTGTTTGCCTTTACATTAGAATATACTTTTTTGAAAGGATATTTGCCCATATCAATAACATTATCTAAAAAATGGACACCATCATCAATAATTTCTCCAAATTTATCGCAGTTGAATCTTCTTTGCACTTTTGATGCAATAACATTTCCATAAAAATATTTTTTATCCTTGCTTAAGCCAGGAATATGAAAATCCCCTTGGACATTTTCAATACAAGAATATGTATTTATAGAGCCTAAATTACAGGCTTCAAAATCAAGAAGAGGTTGTTCTCCGCAAGGATTAACAACTCTGATTTTTCCAATATGCGGAGTTGGATTATCTCTGTTCATATAATCAAAAAAAATAATCCCCGGGCATCCGGTTTTAAATGCTATTTCTGCTGCATATTCTAATGTTCCTCTGGCATTTATGTTGATTCTATCTTTATCATCAACAAAACCTATCTCCTTTCCAGTATACCTCACAATAACTTTTTTCCCATCATCAGTTAATAATAAAGAAGGATTCAAATCTTGTTGTTTTCCAATATCCATTTTTTCAAATCCAGATTGTTTTACAAGTCTGTCTGCAGTCCAAATTCTTTGCTCTAAAGGCAATTTATTCATATCTTTTGGGCTTGATAAATAAAAAAAATTATTATTTTCAACTTTATTCATAAATTCTTCATCAACTCCCATAGATAAATTAAAAAAATGAAGTGTATGATTCAGTTTCATGCTAATGAATTCGAAAATATCCGGATGCCAATATTCACAAACACCCATATTAGCCCCTCTTCTAAATCCTCCTTGATTGATTTCTTCTGTTCCTGAATTAAATACTTTAAGCCATGAAGCAGGACCGCTTGCTCTTCCTCCTGTTGTTGCAATACCAGAATTTTTAGGCCTTGTATAAGAAAAATTATAACCAGTTCCCCCTCCTGATTTCTGTATCATTGCACCATATCTTAAAATATCAAATATTCCATTTCCTTGTTTCTCAGGATCTTCCCCAATATCATCTGTTCCTAAATAATCATCCAATGTCATTCCAAAACAAGCAGCAAGCTGTTGTAAATGCCCTCCTGCATTAGCAAATGTCGGAGTATTAGGTGCAAACTCTCGATATATGATTCTTTGGGCAAATTTTTCAGCAGTTTGTAAAATGTCTGCTTTAGAGTTATATTTTTTTTCTGCAGTAGCAACATTAACAGCAATTCTAGCAACTAAATCTAAAACATTTTCCAAAGGATTGTTTAAATCATCCTTTCTTATGTATTCTTTGGTTGTTATGTATCTTGCATTAGGAGAAAATGTTATTGTTTCTTCGGTTTTTTTATCTTTTATCAACCATCCTTTATAACCTTTTGGATTTTTTGAATCAATATAATCTGAAATTTCATATCTTGATTTTATTTTTTGCTCAAATTTTTCAGCTTCTTTTTTATCCATTGAAGGAAACGCAGGTTCATAATCAGAAATAAATACATTTCCAGATTTTAATTCATATGGTTCAGATTTTTTTGGTGAATACTTTCCTTTTTTATCAGTCATTTCATACCTCTTTCACAGCCCGTTTAAAATCTTTTATATCTTTGAAGTTCATATAAACGCTTGCAAATCTGATATAAGCGACATCATCTAATTTTTTCAATCTCTGCATTACAATTTTTCCAATCATCTCACTTTTAACCTCTCTGCCCCTTTTCCTTAATTTTTCTTCAATCTCATCAATAATTTTGTCTATATCTTTTACAGGAATTGCTCTTTTCTCGCATGCTTTTATTATTCCTATTTTCATTTTTTCTCTTGAAAATTGCTCTCTTCTCCCGTCTTTTTTTACAACAACAATATTTCCCTTTTCAGCTTTTTCATAAGTTGTGAATCTTTTTTTGCATTTCAGGCATTCCCTTCTCCTTCTTGTTCCTACAGGAGATTCTCTTTTGTCAGTAACCTTTGTTTCACCAGAGCAAAATAAGCATTCCAT
>CAYHEN010000046.1:0-4404 GCA_964355745.1 Candidatus Woesearchaeota archaeon | reverse complement strand
AAAAGAAATGAAAATTTCCTGCAGAGAATAAAGAATAAAAGAACCTGAATCCGAGAGCAAAAATGATTAAAGAAAAATTCAGCCAGTTTGCTATCTCTCTCATTTTAAGGTCCTGAACAACAGCAAAGACGATCCATATTAGGGTCAGGGAAAATAAAAATATAATTTCAAGCATATTAGAAATTGGCAGACAAGATTTATAATATTATCTGGATGCCTTATCTTAAAATACATTATTTTCTATTAAGATCTCTTACTCTCCGGCTCCCCCCTTTTCTGTAGGGGTGTTTCTTTTTCTCTATCTTTTTATTCTTTCTCTTGTTCCTTTTTTGCGAAAAGTCGTAGTCCATCTTAAGTAGAATAATAGAGAGCAGTGTTGTTTAAAAAAGTTAATATTTAATGGAATAAGAAAAAATTTGTTATGGAGCTGTTGGGCAAATTATTGTAGAACATTCATCTATTCCATATTTTGTATAAGCGTTATTAGCTGAGAAGAAAGTACAATTGCCAGTCACTGATTTCTGTGCTTTGCCATCTGAATTTGCAGGAAGATCTTCAGCTTTCAAAGTTCTATTAGCTGCGCAGTAGCTATATTCATTATTTGTGGCACATGCGGCAGCGCAATTAGTTTTGATGTTATCAACATTGTTGGTTGAAAAAAAGAATGGAAAAACCCTGTCCCATCCCATTGTAAGTCCAAGAATAACGATAACCAGAATTGCTAGTCCAATAACCAAGGCTATTATATATGAAGGTCCTTCCTGCCCCTTACGATTCCTTAGAAAGAAGGTTTTGCTCACCCTTTTATTATCCATGTTTAAATCAGGTTTATTTTGTTTAAAAATGTTTTTATCTCGGAAGATTGTATCTTACTGAAATAGAATCATCCTGCAATAGGATATATCTTCCCTGCTGGTCATAATCTATGTTTAAGGCAGAATCAATTTCCTCTTTGTTAAATCCAAAGTTAGTATAAACGTCAAATTTTTCTCTTGCTAGTTTTGTCTCTTTTACAATTTGAATGTCAAAATTCTTTTTTATCTCAAATGAGGAGGCAAAGAAACTTAAGATAGCCAAAATACAAATTACCACAACCCCCAGTACAAGAATCGTTACGGGAATGTCTCCTTTTTTGTTTTTCATTATCTTTTTCATTTTCCTGTTAAAGACAATTCTATAGAGTGAGTTTCATTTAATTTAATTTTTTCTGAAGTATAAGGTATTGCATGATATCCTATTTCTGTGTTTCTTGATCCAATAGGTCTTTTACCAAAGAAGCTATTCTCAAGAGAATTCAGTACACAGAACTCTTTCTCATTTAGGCAGCTTTCTCCATTAACTTTTTCTTCTGTTTTAATAACGATTCCAAGCCAGATGTTATTTGGATTATTAAGGTAATCATCTTGGTATAATCTGCGGAAAACTTGCAGACCCGAATTTCCATTAAACTCATTCAAATTCCCTTCTTCTTTTAACTGAGTATGGGTTATTTTTCCTGAAGAATCAGGAGTTAACAAATAAGAGAACATTGACTTAGAAGCAAGAACATCTGCTGTCTGGAAATAAGAACCCTGAATAATCTTAGATTTTAAGACAGAGGCCGAAGAAGCTATAAAAATAGATATTGTTAAAATCACAACTATAATTATAGTAGCAACTATCCAGGTCATTGTTTCCCCGATTTGGCCATTCTTATTTTGTCTCATCTTATTGTGAATTTTTTTCTATTTTTTTAACAGCTGAGTTAATTTTTACTATATATTTTTCTCCATCTTTATCTAAAGTGTAAAATCTTCTTTCAAGGCAAATAGGAAAACTTTTCCCTTTAAGTTGGCAAAAATCTTTCAGTTTCTGATTTCCTGCAGAAACTTCAAATAAAGAATTCTGGCTCGCATCTTGGTATGAATCAAAATCATAGAAATTTATCTGCAAAAAATATTCTGATTCATCTGTCCAACCATAAGAGTCTTCTGCTCCAAAGTTGATATCACATGTTTCCAGGAAATTATCATTAAATCCTTGTGTTAAAACCCCTTCTCTTAGAAATCCTGCATAAGAAATGCAGTCAGCTGCTTTATCCGAAAGCAACTCCACTTCAATTTGTCTTGTATCATATGGCTTTCCATAAAAAGAAGCAGTCATGTACACTATTGCTGCTGCAACAATGAAGAGTATAACAAACCAGTATATAGAGATTATTTTTTCAGTTCCTATTTTATTCATTTTTCGCTTATAACAAAGTAATATTCTTTTTTATTTAATGTGTCAAAATTTGCATCAACTTTAACATCATTAAAGAACGAATAAGAGCTTTTAGGATTACTTCCTTTTCCAGATAATTTAACTGTTATAACGTTTCCATTTATTGAAACGATGTTTGAAGGATTTATTCCTTCTTTCACTGCTTTTTCTATAGCATCTTCCATGTTAAGATGTATTATCATGCCGGGCTCTGCAGCATCTACCATAAATGCTATCTGTTTTGTATATTTTTCCTCTAGCACTGCAGCACTTCCTGTTTTGGAAAAAAGAAAAAGGAGAAGAATTGTTAAAAAAGCGAGGTTCAAAACAATAAAGATTATGTTCTTAGTAAGGATATTTCCCCTTTTCCTTATTTTTTTCATTTTATGCCTTTGTTATGAATTCATCACAGTTGACAGCATTATAATTTTCAGTAGTTTTTTCAAGAATAGTTATTGGAATAGACTCACTACCAGAAGCACCACCAAAAGTGGTCTTTGACCTTCCTGTTAAAATAAAATATTCTTTGCTTGTGTCTATATTATTTGAAAGATAATTTGAAATGTAAAAATTTTGAAAGGTATCCAAGCTGTTCACTGAATAAATATAATTTAGATATGACTGGGAACTTGATTTGGGAGTTGTTCTCAAATAATTGTACAAATCCTGATAAGATAAAATAAGGGAAGATTCCTGCACTCTTTCATCAAAACTTGTTATTGAACAAATAACACAGGCTCTTTTTGAAAATAAAGCTCCTTCTGCATATTTAGCCTCCCCTTCACCAAACATCCACCAGCATGAAGACATTTCTTCCGCAATTGCTTTCATGATTTCCTCTTTAATTTCAAGATTGACTTCAACTTTTTCAGATGCTGTTATTTCACAATCTCCTCCTCCAGAGATGCATAGATAATTTGTCTTACAGTCTAATGGTCCTGAAATCCCTTCTGTCTTATCTCTCAAGACTACAGAATTATGGCAGATTTCCCTATCTGTTATTCCCCAAAGGTCAGCCCTGAATATAAAAAGAAGGATTATAATAAAGCTCACTATGAGAACCATTAGGGTAACCAACATTGTTCTCTCTTGTCCTTTACGATCCCATCTTTTTTCCATATTATGCTACTCCAAGTCTTTTAAGAAGGAAATAAACACCTAAAAGTGCTACTGCAAAGAAAAACACCCATATGGCATATATTATAAATTCCTCTAAGTCCATTTAAAATCCTCCTCCACCTCCACCACCAAATCCTCCGCCAGATTTTTCTGTAAGAAGAGTTATTTTTTTGCTCGTTTGATCTATATTAAGTGTTATTGGTGGTTCTTCTATTTTTATAGAATAGCCTTCTACTAAAAATCCTTTATTATCCAAGCAAATTCCGGAATTATCACAGCTTTCTGCGCTGTCCTCTTTACAAATGCATATGCAGCTTTCCATTCCAAGATTAGAGCAGGTTTTTGGAAACTGCTTCCATTTTTGCTTGAAGAACCAGCCTCCTTCTTCTACTTCATGTGGCCAAGTGCCAAGAAACCATTCTTTAGGATTGTATATGTCTACTTTATCTTTTCCTGAATTTATTTCAGACATTAAAAAATTTAAGGATTCTTTTGCAAATTCTAGATTCTGGGAATCTTTATTTTTTTGATAAATAGAAAAAAGAAGATAAGCCAAAAGACCTATCGCAAATCCTGCTATTACCAATTCCAAAATTTCTTTTACCAGCAACCCATCTCCTTTTTTGTTCATATTATAAGGCTTAAAATGGTCTTTGCAGGCTCTTCACCTCCAAGATTTTTGAAAAAATCCAAGATATTATATTTGAAGATAAGATAAACGCCTCCGACAACTACAACAATAACTGCAGCCCCCATAATAAATTTTATCAGGTATTCTGTTGATATCATTTTATCTAAAAATGTCTTTAATTTTGTCTATGAGTGAGATGCCTTGCCCTCTGAGTATGAATATAGTAATCATGAGGATTACGAGAACCGCAAGAGCTATCACCCATAATGGAAGAACTTCAGTGACAATGGCTTTTTTACCCTTTTTGTATTCCATATTTGAAAAAGCATGACGTAATTAATAAAGTTAACTAATCTCAATGCAAATTATGGAAAGATTAAACCAATCCGCCGACAACTATGGAAGTCAGCACA
>CAYHEN010000045.1:0-4656 GCA_964355745.1 Candidatus Woesearchaeota archaeon | reverse complement strand
ATATGTGGGCTGTCTGGCATTCAGGCATAATGCAAAAAATGGCAAAATACCAGATAAACAAAGTCAAGGCATTTTCAGGATTTTTTGTTCCTTATATATCAAGAAAAGTAAGGCTTCATCTGAAAAAACTAAATACATCACAGCTAAAAAAGAAAAAAATTAAGGTTAATGTTGCCATATTGGGCGGAGGAGACGTCGTATTCCCGATAATAACAGCAGGTGTTGTCATGCTTACATATGGATTGTTTTATTCATTGTTTGTAATAGCAGGAGCAGCTCTTGGACTGCTCTATCTGTTCATATTCTCTGAGAAAAAGAAGTTTTATCCTGCAATGCCATTCATAACAGCAGGAATTTTCTTGGGATTGCTGGTCGGATGGCTGATTTCTTTGATATAATAATTTAAAATATTAAGAGAAAACAGACTAAAAGAAAAAAGAGTTTAAGATAAATTACAATAGCTTTTCAAACTCTTCTCTGCTTAATTTTACCTGTTTTAATATTTCCTTTAAGAGTCCTTTACCTATTTTTTCATTTCCATGAATCGGAACAACTGTTCTTCTGCCATCGGGATGCTTCAGTCTAACATGGCTGCCCCTTCCCCGTATCATTTCAAAACCTATCTTCTCTAAAATTTTATACAATTCTTTGCCAGAAATACGTGCTAACTTGGGCATTTTTAATTAGAAACAATGAATGGCTTTTTTACCTGTACCTTTTGAATTCCTATGAATTTCATAGGTTCTATATCTTCTCCATCTGCTTCTAAACATAATTCAATGGCTTCTTTAATTCTTTCCACTACTTCAGAAATCGTTTTTGCCTGTGTATGGCAGCCTTGAATATCTGGAACAGTGGCTACATAAACTCCATCTTCATCCTGTTCTATTAATACTGTAAAATCCAATATCTTTTTTTCCATAATAACCTCATAATTCAAAGATTTATATAGTTTATGATTTAATTATATGGTTAACGGGCTGGTTTCTTTGATATAAATTTGTGGGCTGTTATGTAGTCACTTCCAAAGAATAACAAAATAGTAAGATTTATAAAGGGGAGGATTTTGGGAGGGGTATGGAAAAGCCAAGTGTTTTGAGAGATGCACAGGACCTTACAGTTATTGGACAAACTGGTGATCAAAGAGATAACTATGTCTATGCTGTAAAACCTTCTTTGGAAATTATGGAAGCATTTTATGAATTAAGCATAGCTATGCCACTTGATAAAAATATCCCTGCATTTCAACAACATTGGAAATTTGATAAAAAAGAGGGAATAAAGGGCTCAAGCACTTCCTTGGTTTTAAGATTTGATTGTAGAATAAGGCCTTATGGATTATGGATTCCAGGATTGCTTGAAGCAAAAGTTCTTGAAAGTCAAGGAAAATTAGAAAGGGGAACTTACGGGGATTATGGATTTGTTATTTATAGTAATGATAATCCAAACAAGCAAGTTGCGGAGGTTCTTGTTTCACAAGCAAAAGAATTAGGATTAAAACTTCCTTTAATTGTTCCATTTAAAGCCTTAAATTATAGTGTTGAAGGAAAAGAGATCAAACCTTCATTTGTTAAATCTCCTCAGGGAATAATTAGTGGAAAAGAAGCTCAAGATGAAATAAATTTTTTGAAATATCATAAAGCAAATTCTGGAATTAATGGTTTAATGCACAATGAAATTGGCTGCTGGACTAATTGTAGCTTAGATGCTTCTGATGACGATGGTCGGGTGGACTGGGTTTGTGGTGAAGCTTCAAGGAAAATTTTAGGGGAAGCATATTCTGAATTAAGCGAAAGAAAATATGGAAATAGAATCAAAGAATTAATAGAAGAACAAAGATTAGATAGAGATAATTTTGAAAAATCTTTACAGGAGACACAATAAAATGAAAGATTTAATAAAAATCTTAACTGGAAGAAAACTCTCAAAGAGAGAAATGGAAATGGCTAGGAAAGGGGAAAAACGTGATTATCCATCTTCAAAGACAGATTTGGATGAATTTTGGATTGATGGAAATTATTTTGTTAAAAGAAAAACAAGAGCTATAGGACATTATGAGAGTAGGGAAGCATCAAATCAAGATGTAATCCGTAAAAATTGTTCTGGAATAAAAAGGGATACAAGATATTATAATTCAGATGGATTACTTGTTAAGAAAAGGATTAATGTAGATAAAATTAACCCAACTTACTCTTCTCTTAAAGTAATCTCTTATACTCCGAGTGGAAGTCTTATTGGAAAAGTTGAAGCCCATTCAGAATCTTATTCAAAATCTTATGGAGTCACACAATAAAATGAAAACACTGATAAACACATTTGCAAGGATATCTGAAGGAGATTATATAGAAGTTACAATGACTACCTCCCCTGAAAAGCTTGCTCGGGGAGAAGGTCCACATTACGAAATTTCGATAAAAAATGATTCTAAATCTTCTTTTAGAGGTATGGTTGATGTCAGAAAATCCAAACTAGGGTGGTATAATGTTAACCAATTTTTGGATTATGATCAGGGTGCTGGTTTCAGTTTTAGCAGGGAAAAAGCAGGGATTATGGCTCATGATTGTGTTCTTAGAATAGCCCAGAGGATTTCAGAGAGGTATGGCGTAAAATTAGTAGATAAATCACAGGAAGATCTTATGATAGCTAAAAATAAAGCTATTAGAGGATTGACCAAGAGTTGGAGGTAAAATAACATAAAATGCTCGTAAAAACAGAACTCGTTAGCAAGATCAAGGACTACTTTGACCTTAACATATATGAGACAAAGGTCTGGCTAGCCTTGCTTGGAAAAGGAATAGCATCTGCAGGAGAAGTTGCAGAAATATCAAGAGTTCCAAGAAGCAGAACATATGATGTTCTTGAAAGCCTTGAAAAGAAAGGCTTCGCAATTGTCAAGCTCGGAAAGCCTGTGAAATACATAGGCGTAAAGCCAAAGCTGATTCTTGAAAAGCTTAAGAACAATGTGAGAAGCGACGCAGAGGAAAGAATAGTAACTCTTTCCAATGTCACAAGCACTAATGAGTTCGAGCAGCTCGAGCAGTTATACAAGGGCGGAATAAATCCGGTCAGGAGAGAAGATTTATCCCTTGCATTGAAAGGAAGAACACATATCACCAATCATTTGAGAGATATACTTCAGAACGCGGCAAAGGAAGTAATAATCTGCCTTAATGCAGAGGAAATGAAGTCAAAGATGAAGCTGTTCAAGGAAACAATTGACAGATTGAAAAAAGCCAACATAAAAATTAAGATTGCATTGTCAGGTGATGAAGTTTTGATAAAGAAACTTTCAGATATATTTCAGGTTAAAATTAGCAAAATAGACATAGATGCAAAGTTCTTCATAATTGACAGGACAGAAATTCTGTTTTATTTGCTAAAAGAAAACAAAGAAAACAACGACGAAGACATAGCTATATGGCTTAAATCAGATTTCTTCGCAGATGCTTTTACATCTTTGTTTGAAAAGGCGATGAAGGGGGAGGACAAATAAAATGGCAGAATGGGATTTATTTAACATTGCTTATTGTACTTTATTACTTGGGGGAGCAGGATCTTTAGGATATTTAGGGTATACTATATATAAAGTTTGTAAAAAATCAAAGAACAAAAGAGAAGAAACACAAAATCAATCAAAATTAGAAGACAGCGTTCAAGGGGGCGAAAAGTAAAATGAAAACATTAAAAGGATTGTTAACAGGTATAGCAATTGGACTTGCCAGCCTGCTTCCTATGAAAGCAAATGCTCAAAGCATTGATGGTTGGCTGGAAGCATCAAAAGGAATTCCAACTAATAATCTAAGGCTTTATCCAAAGTTATCTGCTTTTGGGGTTAATGTTAAATCGTTAATAGACATTAATGGATTTTATCAGTTTAGCAAAACCAATGCTTCTTATGATGGATTAAAAACAAAGATTGACTCGGTTGAAATTAATCCAGTGGCAACTCTTTTCCAGGATGAATTTAAGGGTACAAGAGGCATGGCAGGGGTGAATGTTTCATACTCTATTCCGGAAGCTTTTGGATTTGCAGAGGTTGGCATAAATCCAACAAATGCAAAAAAGGACTCAAAATTTTATACTTACAATGGATTAATCTTGCCTGATAGCTTAGGTTCTATTGGTTTATTTACTGCAAGCTCTATAAATGACTTTTGGAAAATGGGTTTTGGATCAACATATGCAGAGGTCGAGGCAACAGGGCCCAGAATTTACAATGGAGTTTCTCCATATGTAAGGGGAAGCTTCGCGAAAGGACAAGCCCCCGGATGGCAGGCAGGGATTTCAATAAATCCTAAAGAATTGATAGAAGGAGGCGAGAAGTAAGATGAAAACATTAGGAACAGCTTTGGCTATTGGAGCAATTACACTCGCATCTTTAGTTGGGTGTTCACAACCAGAAATCAAAGAAAAAGATTTCACAGGAGACGGAATTCCCGACATAATTGTTAAAATAAAAGATGGTTTTCAACATGGAGAATGGTTATTTATAGGTCAAAAGGACAGTACTTATATTAGGGCCATAGGCAGTAATAAGCGTATAAATCATAGAATCTATTTTAAAACAGATAGTGGGGCAATATATATTTTCGATGGTAAATTTTATAGGGAAGCTGCCGTAAATAATCTTAACCAATAACCCTTAATTCTTTTATT
>CAYHEN010000044.1:0-4659 GCA_964355745.1 Candidatus Woesearchaeota archaeon | reverse complement strand
GAAAAGTTGCCTTCTTCCTCCTGCTCTGTTTTCCTCACAAAAGTTTTCCACGCCTTTATCATTATGTTGTAAAACCACCTGTTCAATTCGTTTTCCAGAAAAAGAATATCTTTTGATGGGTCATGCTTCATAACAGGCTTTCCTTCTTCATCTGTAGTGCCAGATGCATCCACTATGTGTATAAAAACATCTGCCTGCCTTAAATCATCCAAGAACTGATTTCCAAGGCCTTTTCCCTCGCTTGCTCCAGGAACAAGACCAGCTACATCCATTAACTCAACAGGAACAAACCTGTTCCCATTAATGCAAAAACCATGATTTGGCTGGCATTTCACGCCGAACTCTCTCTCAATACAATCAACCTTAACATAACCAACGCCATGATTTGGTTTTATTGTTGTGAAAGGGTACGAGGCGATTTCAACCTCTGCAAGAGTGGCTGCTTTGAAAAATGTGCTCTTTCCTGAACTAGGCTTGCCGACAAGTCCGATTAACATAAAAAATATATCAAAGAATCATTTATAGATATTTCTTCTGTGCCCTACTTTCCAAATAACTACTGTATTTCTCTCAACTGAAAATAAAATTCTGTAATCTCCGATTCTTAAACGAAGTTTATCTTCCCCCTTAATTTTTTTTATATCTTTAGATTGAAATCCATATCTTAATTCATCAATCTTCTTATATATTCTAGAAGAAATGCTTTTCTCTAATTTTTTAACCTCTTTAATAGCACTTTCTTTCCATTCTAAATTAAACATTATAATCTGAGCCTTTTTTTAACCTCTTCGTGAGAAATGGTTTTTTCATTCTTTCTCTCTTCCAATTCTCTTTTTGTTTCTTCGCTTAGTTCCATCTCATCCTCAAGCATTCTTTCGATTATTTCATTATAGCTCTCTCTTGAAAAGAGTTTCATTCTTTCAAGAGTCTTCTTCACATTATCTGAAATCTGTATAGTAGTAGGCATTTTATAATTCTTTATAACATCTTATAAATCATTATAACTTATAAATCTTTCTATATTATTTTCTTCTATTCCTCTCTTTAAAAACTGCGCCACTGCAGAGTTTTCTTCTTCCTTTAAGACGACGTCGCTGTAGAGTTTTCTTCCTCTTTTTTCTTCCTTCTTCTCCATATCAGTACGAGCAGAAGGATTATGAGAACTAATAAAATCAAGCTTATCAAATAGAGTATTATCCTGCCTATGATATCTCTTCTTCCTGTCACTTCAAAATGCGCGCTGGAAGGAGCAACTCCGTTAGGATACCTGAGCTCAAGGCCAACGACATAATTCCCTAAAGGCAGGGCTCCGGTATCGAAATTCCTATCCAGTTCTGTCAGCTCTTCAACGAGAATGGTTTCTGATTTTGTAAGGTATATCTTTCCTGAATAATCCCTTATCGTGAAGAAGAGACCGACATCGAGTCTTTCAGGGTCTCCAAGAGGAATTAGAGTCACCCTTGTTTTTAACTCATCTCCCGGTGGAACCTGGTAATTCCTGTTTAACACGATTATATTTGAGTCAAACAAAAGGCGCTGTGTCTTTACATTCAATGCAACAAGAACCGCTCTTCCCACTATGTTAATTATTCCTGTGAAAATTCCCGGTTCGCTTAGGGCAACGAAAATAACCTGCAGGTCTGCAGATTTCCCGGAAGCTATTGTTAATGATGTATTCCCAAGAATCACATGATTTCCAAGGTTCGACTGAGTAACAGCCAAGGTGACAGAGCTTGTTCCGCGGTTTGTAACCCTGATTGTTCTTTCAGTCGTAGTATTCAGGACAAGATTGATGTTGAACTCTGTCGGAACCACATTGATGTTTACAGATGGTGGTGCTCCTCCGCTAGGAGGCGTTACAACTTCTGTCTGGCATGTGCTTGAACATCCATCTCCGGAAACAGTGCCTCCATCATCACATGTCTCTCCGGATTCTATGATGCTGTTTCCACAAACAGCCGCGACAACTGTAACGCCTGAAAAAAATCCCTCGATGTACTTGTCGGGAGTGAGTGCAATCTCCTGTGTTCCTCCTGCATTAACAGAAACCACGTCTGCCTGAACTGTCGGAGAAAAAAATATAATTAATGTAATGAGAAAGATTGTTAATGATGAGATGAATTTTAAAGATGGTTTTAAGGTTTGGGTAGGTTTATCATTTGAAGTTTTATCAATCTTCATACAACTTAATAAGAAATCTTGTTAATAAATTTAATTAAAGAAGGATGTAATATTAAGAAATGTTAATTAGTTCTCCAGACGAGATATTTATTCTGCCAATCATTGGCTGGGAAAGTTACTTGCTGGATTCTGCAATTTTTTCAGCTCAAAATTTCCTTTAGTTTTGTATAGATTCTTTTGGTAAATTCTAGAACTTTCTCTGCATATTCTTTATTTAATATCTTTCCATAGTATGTAATGGAGTTTCTATTGTGCCTTAGTTCATTCAAGAAAGCTATCTCATTTTCTTGAAAATTTAATTTTTTTAGATATGAAACTTCTGATTCATGGGCGAAGTTTCCAGATGCAGAATAGCCATCTAAAAAAAGTTTTGCCCTGACTAATTCTATTAAGATATCATAGCAATCCTTGATTATTGAGTTTACATTATCTTCGTCTAAGCCCATTGAATTTAAACGCTTTTTCAACCCTCTAAATGACATTTCTGATTCTTTTATTAAAAACTCTGCTTTTTGATTATCGGGCTTTATTTTTCTCACTATTTCTTTTTGCAAGTAATACTCAAATTCTTTTGGCAGTTTCATAGCTCAATGCTCCCAGACAGCAATATTCCATTCAATATATTATTCCTTAAGTTTTTATGTATTTCATCCCAAGATTTGTAAAAATTAATAAAAATTTTTCTTTCAAGCTTTTCTTCAAATTTGGTAAGGTCGATAGTTTTCCCTTTTGTGCCAATAATAGCTATGTCAATATCTGAACTTCTGTCATCCGTCTCGCCAAACCAGACATCCTCCCCTCTAGAATAGCTTCCAAAAAGAATTATCGTGCATCCTGGAAACTCATTTTCAAGGAATTTATCCAACTCAGATTCATAGATTAACTTTAAATTTTCAACACGTTTCAAGTTAATCGCTTTTTCATTATCTCTGTTAAACTCAATTGATATAAGATTCATTGTTTTGGATTTTTCCATTTTAATTAGTCTCTCCTTTTCCAAATCATGCAGAACATTAGAAACTGCTGTCGGAGAAACCCCTAAGAGTTTTGCTATACCTCTTAAATTAAAGCTTTGCCCTACTTTTATACACAAGAGTCTAAATATTCGCTGCTGTAATCTTGTCCATTTTAATTTGTACATGTCCATTTTAATAGATATGTATTAACTATAGTTTATATAATTTTCGATATTCTTTGTTGCCTTGGTTTGAGTCTCCAATCAAGATATCCTATTAATAAATTTAATTAAAGAAGAATGTATATTAGAATAAACCAATAAAATTCACTATCTCTTTTGGTTTACGGCCGATTATGAACGACGACACGCAGAGGAATACTTTTTTTCGGATTAATCGTAGTATCTGTCTGGGCTCGAAGAGTTTCTGCTCGAAGAGTTTCTGCAAAGTTTGGGTTGATATAATGAATATTAAGAAGGTGACCAGTCTGTACATTTTCAGCTGCAAAAGGATCACTACCTCGACGTTCAGCCAACTCGTGTGCGAGATAGGTCGAAATGCGCGCAAGAGTTTCTTTTCGTTTATCTTTGTCTTGAAGCATAGGCAGAAGAATTCTATTAAACGGACGCACATTGACATACACATGCGGAAGTACTTTCCCAGTCTTTCTATCAGTGAAATTGAAGAAATAAGAATTATCATCCAGAACAATTTTACTCTTTTTGTCGGTCTTCAGCAGAGTAAAGCTCTTTGCACCATCAACGAAAATAATGTAGTCGTATGCGCATGGTTCTAATTCCTGCACCCAGTTTGGAATAAGTCTGAGGGCTTCTTCAACAGCTATAGACGCTTCCCTAAGTTCAGGAGACGAGTCAGATTTTGTTTCTATTTCTGGTAGAGCAATGCCAGAACGATCAACTCTTCCATCAGTGCATTTTCTTTCAAGGTTTGATTTTATTTGTGAAACTTTATATCCTTCTCCCACTAATTCTTGATTATGCTGTGAAAAACTTCCATAAACAGGAGTTGTTAAACTAAGGTAACCAAACAATACTTTTGTTAATATGCTATTTCTTATTTTAAATTCTAAATTTTGATTAATCATTTTTATTAATACTCTGTATCTTATTATCTGAGATTAACCATTTAAAAAATTATCTACAGCCTTGGGTTTTGGTGCTAGAGGCAGGTACGGTGCAGTAGGAGACCAAATCTGTGTCACAGGCCTGAGAAACAATAAAATTATTGCTATTAACCCCACAACCGGGCACAGTAGTTACCCAACCTGGCCCTACCCCCATAGTACACTGTATTGGAGGGCCACTACAGTCGGTCCCGACAACGAGATTTGGATATTCTTGCTCTTCACCACTCACACAATTATAATCAAAGCTCCCATCTCCCCTACTTGTAGTAAAGTAAGACGCCTGTCCAGGTTTAGCACTTGCATTTAAATCATAACAATCAGTTCCGCTCAAAGCAGCGATAGGCACACAAGTTCCAGAACTATTCTTAGAATAAT
>CAYHEN010000043.1:0-4757 GCA_964355745.1 Candidatus Woesearchaeota archaeon | reverse complement strand
AGAATGCAATAGAATGCTGGCGGAAGAATATAGGGCAGATGCGATTGAAAGAGAATTCCATAATGCGGATTTAATGCAGGATGAAATGGAAGAAATAAGTCAAAAGGAAGTTGAAAGTATAACGGATTTTCTCGGAGACGGCTGGAAAAATGATTTAGAAAAAGAAGAAGAATTTAGGAAAGAGCGATGGGCGGAAGTTCAAGGCAGAGACTAACTTGTGTGATAGTCAAAAGAAAAATAAAAATTAGTTGTGCGGGAGGGGAGTGTAAAAGGTAAAAAGTTTTTGACAACGAATTCTTTTTATCTCTCCTCCTGCTAAAAATATGACAATAAAACAAAAAATTGTAGCCATATCTAATGAATTGCGATTAACCAAAGAAGGCGAGAACCCTTTTCAAAACTTCTTATATTTCAAACCAGATGATATTTTAAAAGCCTTAAATCCTTTATTGGAAAAATATAATTTGTTTATGAGTTTCAATCTTCCTTTTAATAAAGAAAAAGGAATGTATGAAGCTATATTATATTTTGAGGATTTGGAAGATGTCGCTCAAAATATAAATTATAAATTTGATATTCCTTTGACAAAAGTGGTCGGAGCGAGTGAAGCGCAGGGAGCGGGAGCAACAATGACTTATGCTAAAAGATATTCAATTATGAATGCTTTTTCAATAGCTGATAATACCGATGACTTGGACTCCAAGCCGTTTTCCGATAAAAAACCTGCCACAGAGGCAAATAAAGCGATAAAAAACGAAAATAATGACTTGACCTGCCCTGCCTGCGGAAAAGAAATGGTTATCAAGACCGGTAAAAAGAAAAATGGCAGAACTTGGAGAGGACAACAATGTCCGAACTTAAAATGCAAACATCATAAAGAATACATATTTCTTCCTGACGCAGAAGCGATAACGGAAGCTAACGCGCAGGATGACATAGATGACCAAGCCCATAAAAATAATGATGAAATCCCGCCGGAATTTGGAGGATAAAAGACGGACAATATCTCAAAATAGAGCATTGCATCTATATTTTGAACAACTTGCCGAAGCATTAAATTCATCCGGGTTGGATATGAGGTTAGTCCTTAAAGAGCAAATTCTTATAAGCTGGACAAAGGATAATGTAAAAAATTATCTTTGGAGGCCATTTCAAAAAGCCCTTGTAAAAAAACATAGCACCGCTACGCTTGATAAGGCTAAAGAAATTGACATTGTGTACGATAATTTGCACAGACATTTGGTATCTAAGTTTGGAAATTTAGTTGAATTCCCACAATTTCCATCAGAGGAAAAATTAAATATGCAAGAAAATTATGCCAAGAGGAGTTTATAACCATTATAAAATGTTGGGTAATAAAAGTAGAACTGGATTAAAAAATTCAGAGGAATGGAAACGGATAATGAAAGATAAAATGAAAAATAGAAAAATAACTTGGGGAGACAAAATTAGTAAATCGTTAACTGGAAAGAAACTTTCAAAAAAAACGAAAATGAAACAAAGCAAAATCCATAAGGGAATGATGAAGGGAGAATTACATTGGAATTGGAAGGGTGGAATAACAGATAAGGAAATTAAGGCAAGAAGACCAAAGCCAAAACATTGTGAAGTTTGTGGGGCGATGGGTAAAATCTGTTTTGACCATGACCATAAAACTGGTAAATTTAGAGGTTGGATTTGTCAAAGATGTAATTTGGTTCTTGGATTTTCCAAAGATAATATAGAATTATTAAACGCATTGGCAGATTATGTTAGAAATTCATTATAATTTTTGTGGATTTTTCTCATTTTCCAAGTGAAGAAGAAACTAATTTTAATAAAATTTATGGAAAATCAAGACATAATTTACACTGAAGAAATAATCATCCTAATCAAGCCCTTGAAAGCAAAAATTTTCAAGGATGGATTTCAAATAATAGAATCACATACGGAGGACGGAGATAAGATTATTATTTTAAGAAGCAAAGAAATTAATAATCCATCTAAAAATACATAATTAGTGGATAAAAAAATGAGGGAAAAAATGAAAAAAATAAATAGGTCTGGTGATGTAAATTTGATTGAAGTGGATAAACTGCCGGAAAATTTAATAGAAGTCCCACACAAGAAAGAATATATTACAGCAAGAGGAGAGGCGACAGGTTCAGTTCACAAATTAGTGGCGGACAGAATTGAAGATATGAAAATAATGCAAGACAAACAAGGAAATACATATATTCAAGTATTTAATAAAGTCAAACATACTCATTCCTCCGACCATGAAACAACATTTGTTTTGCCAGCAATTTATAAACAAGTGCGAGAACGGGAGAAAGACTGGTTTCAAGAGGGCATAACAAGAAAAGTTCAGGATTGATTTTAATTATATTTTGTGATAGATTAAAGTAATAGATTTAATTTATCACAAAATATGAAAAAATGTAATCAATGTAAAAAAATAAAAGATGATAAGGAGTTTTATTATCATCCTCAAGGTATTAGAAAATTAGCATCTCATTGTATTGAATGCCATAAATTTATTGCTCATAAGTCATATCTTAAAAGAAGAATAGAAATTGGAGATGAAGAATGGAGAAAAAGCAGAAGGGAATCAATGAATAGGTGGAGAAAAAATCACCTTGAAAAAGCAAAAGAAAAAAATAAGTTTTATTCCAAGTTATATGGAAAAAAATATAGGGAAAATTATTATAATAAAAATGGAAAAAGATTGATTAAAGAGAGAATAGATTTGAGAATTGAAGTTATAAACTATTATGGAGGAAAATGTGAATGTTGTGGGGAAAATGATTATAGATTTCTTAATTTTGACCATATAAATAATGATGGGTCAAAAGAAAGGCGAGAAATAGGATATTCTAATTTTGCTAAATGGTTAAAAATAAATAATTACCCTAAAAATATACGGATACTTTGTTTTAATTGTAATATGGGAAGACAGTTTTATGGAGGAGAAAATAAAATTTGTCCTCATAAGTTAAAGGTTATTGATTAAATAAAATGATAAGCCAATTAACAATCCAACAAAAAAAATTAAAAAAAACCATTAAAGATAAATGGATAGCAGCTTTGACTATTCCTCATGAAAAAATAGATAAAAATAAAATAGTAAAAATGATTGAATTAGCTTATTCATTGGCAAAAATTGATAAACCAAAGATTATTATTTTAAGAAGTCCAATGGCTATTCAAATTGCCGCTAATTTATTTAGAAGGCAAGAGGTAGGGCGAGAGGTAGGGCAAGAGGTAAGGCAAGAGGTAGAGCGAGAGGTAAGGCAAGAAAAATTAAAATTTTATAATTTTGGATATTATTTATCAGCTTGGTATTATGATTGGTTTTCTTTTTATGATTATTTTATAACCGCAGGTATTATTAAAAATAATAGAAAGTTTGAAACATTAAAGATTGGAATGGAAAATGGCATTTATGAAACTATACAATTAGAAGGATTATGTTTAGTTTCTCTGACTCCTATAAGCGTATTTAAAAAAAATAATAGATTGCATTCAGATAAATTTCCAGCGGTTAAATTTGCGGATAGTTATTCCGTATATGCTTTGAATGGCGTCCGATTTCCAAAAGAATTATGGAAAAAAATTGTTTCAAGAGAAATGGCAATGGAAGATATTTTAAAAATTCAGGATATAGACCAAAGAACGCAAGCTATAAAATACGCTAAAAATGGATTAAGAGATTTTTATAAACAGCAAAAAGGGAGAAAGATTGACGAAATTGACAAACTGGATATTAAGGGCAGAAAAGTTCATTATGAATTATGGAAAATCCCGAAAGGAAATATATTTTCGCAAGAAGTTGCCTTCGTCATTTATGATTGTCCAAGTTCAATAGAGAGAGGAAATAAGCAAGAATATACAAAAGGAGTTCCCGTAGAATTTAATAAAACAGCAGAAGCAATAGCGTGGGGAATGAGTTCAGACGAAAACCAGATAAGTCCGGAAGATTGGCAAAATTTAATTCCTCTTTTGCACGAGAGTTAATAAATAATAATAAAATAGCCAAAGAATATGAATACAAAAGAAAAAGTAATGATACTAACTTTATGGATTGTTTTATTAATACTTTTAACAGCAGTTTTGATTAAAGTTCAACCGAAAATTATAGAAAAAATAGTAGAAATAAAACAAGACTGCCCTATACAAACAAGTCGTAGTGAAAGTGTTTATCTTGTAAGTGAAAAGGAAATTAAAAAATTGCCGTTTTGTGCCTTAATGAGAGATGATAGTTGGGATTATTGTTATGATTGGGCTTATTGGGACGGACATAGCGGGGTTTCAATTATAAATCTAAAATTTGATAAATAAATCTTTAAGCAATAAAGATAATAAGAAAAGAAAATTTATGGAAAATAAAACCAAAGAAGAAATCTTAAAAATGTCAAAAGAAGAACTTTTGGAGCATAAAGTTAAATTAGAAATAAAAAATTCTGACTGCCTTCACAACTCTGACTGCTCTGCCTGCTCTAACTGCCACCCGGAGTTCCGTAAGTAAATATCTTATCTAACTGCTCTGCAACAGCAAGCAGATAAATTAGGCCTATCAAAAGCAATAGAAATAATAATAAAATATGCCAAAAACAAATCGTAAAAATAGAACAAGGCAAGCAAATAGACCTCCAAAAGATGAAGAGGCTCGGCAAAATTATTTAAAAAACAATGTTAAGAAAAAATAATTAAATAATAAACTTATGAAAATCATAAAAAATAGCAAAGAACTATCAAAATTAGTTGATAAAAACAAA
>CAYHEN010000042.1:0-4822 GCA_964355745.1 Candidatus Woesearchaeota archaeon | reverse complement strand
GGGTTTCTTGATACTTTATCATCAAAAGATAAAGAAAATATCATTAAGAATTTTGATAAATTATATCCCTTAATAAAAAAAACTAAAGATAGCAAAATTCAGTATTGTGAAATTTGCAGTGAGCCGGCAAGGAATAAAATCTGCAAAAAATGTGAATTGATGAAAATTTGAGCAAAGAAGTAGTAAAAGAGATTATATGATTGAATACAATAATTGTTAATAAGTAAATTTTGCTATGTTTTTTATGGTTTGGGGGAAAGGTAATTTTAAAAAAGAATACTTGCGACTTCTTCCAGAAGTAATAGAAACTTTAGAGAAAGAAGGAATTCAAAAGCCGGAAAATCTTGAATCTCGAAGTAAAGAATATGAAAGGTGTTGTGAGTATATATGTAATCTTAGAGCCAAACATCCTGGAGATATACTTAAACAATATCATTTAACAGAATTTTTAATTTATGGGTTATTAAAAATAAGTGAAAAAGCAAAAGATGAACTTAAGGAAGTTTTATATGGTGAATTAAAAAACGAAGACGCTAAAAAATTAGAGGCCAAATTTTTTGAAAAAAGTGATGAAGAAGGTGAAAATTACCATAGAAATTTATTGGTTTTACTTGGACGAAATAGTTTCCTGCAACTTTGTTGTGAATATTTCTGGAAAGAATCCAGAGAAAGATTAAGAGCAGAATATTTTGGAAAACAAGGAAAAAAGAACGAAATAAAACATAAAGTAAGAAGATTTAAGAAGAAAAGAAAACTAAACGAATAAATCATATCTTTGATAATCTAAATGTTTATATATTAAAAATTGTAGAAAGTTTAAGGTTAAAAAAGAGGGAAAATGCCATTAAACTTTCAAAGATATTTTACCAAAGGGATAAATTTTGGAGTTTATAATGCATTTGAATGGGAGAAGGCAGATGTGGATATTACCGACGATGCTGGAAAGCAATTGTTTGTCCAGAAAGATGTAGAATTTCCAAAGCACTGGAGCCAGTTAGCGAGAAAAATTGCAGCTTCAAAATATTTTTTTGGAGATCAGCAAAAATTTGAAAGAGAGAATTCAATAAAGCAATTAATTGAAAGAATTGCAAAGACAATGGCTTTTTGGGGGCTGAAACAAAAGTATTTTCTTAATGAAGAAGAAGCAGATGCATTTAGAGAAGAGATTGCATTTCTTAGTATTGACCAGAGAATGGCATTTAATTCTCCTGTTTGGTTTAATGTTGGAACGCATATTTATGAGAATCCGAACAGAAAAATTGAGCAAAAAGAAGCTTATATTATAAAAGATGGAAAAGTTATTAAGATTCCATTAGGAAAAGACAGAGAATATCCTCAGACTTCTGCATGCTTTATTCAGGAAGTTCAAGATAATATGGAAAGCATTATGGAGCTTGCAAAGAGAGAGGCATTATTGTTTAAGTATGGAAGCGGAACAGGCACTAATCTTTCAACATTAAGATCCTCGAGAGAAAAACTTTCTGGCGGGGGAAGACCTTCAGGGCCAATGGCTTACTGGAGTTTTTATGATAAGGTTGCTGGAATTGTAAAATCAGGAGGCAAAACAAGAAGGGCGGCAAAAATGGATATATTAAACATAAGCCATCCAGATATTTGGGAATTTATAAATTCAAAAATGCGTGAAGAAAGAAAATTGCATATTTTAATTGACAATGGCATTGATTGGAAAGAGGCAGTAGAAACATGCAATTATCAAAATACAAATATTTCTATAAGAGTTTCTGATAATTTTATGAAAACTGTTTTAAATAATGGAGAGTGGCAAACAATTCCTGTTCTCTGCCAGAATATGGCAAGTGAAATGCCAAAATATCATGCTAAAGAATTATTAAAAAAAATTTCAGAGGGAACGCATTTTTGCGGGGATCCTGGAATGCAATTTGATGACATAATTAATAAATGGAATACTTGCCCAAATTCAGCCAGAATAAATGCATCGAATCCATGCGTAACCAGAGACACAAAAATATTAATGGAAGGTGGAAGATGGAAAAGAATAGACTCTATTTTAGGAAAAGATTCAACAATTATTACTAATACAGGAATTATTAATAATGTAAAAATAGATGGAGCATTTAAGACTGGAATTAAACCCGTTTATAAATTAAAAACAAAATCTGGCTATGAAATAAAGTTAACAGCAGACCACAAAGTCTTAACAATTAATCGTGGTTTTATTAGTGCTTATGAATTGACAAAGGATGATTTTATTTTAATTCCATCTACAAATGTGTCAGAAATAAAAGATATAGGGGATAATGAAAGAAAATTCTATCAGCTTTTAGGTGTTTATCTTGGAGATGGATGCTTTACTAAATCTGGAAATCAAAGAATGGTTGTAATAACTATGGATAAAATAAATGAAAGAAAAATTGTAGAAAACATTGCGAGTTATGCTGCAGAAAATTATCAAAGAATAACACATAAAAATTCACCGGCTGTTGCAATACAAGCTCCAACATCTGCTAGATTTACAATAACAAATAATTCTTTAATAAATCATATTGAAAAGTATATTGATTTCTCACTTAAATCTTATCAGAAAGTAATATCAGAACAAATATTCGGACTGACATTAGGAGAACAGAAATATATTTTACAGGGATTATTTACTGCGGACGGGACTGTTGCAAATTATGGTGAAAAATCTCAATATGTTGCATTAGACTCGACAAGTTTGCAATTAATTAAAGATGTTCAGATTTTGCTTCTTGGATTTGGTATAAAAAGCAAAACTTATGAAAATAGAAGAGCCGGCAAAGATATTGCATTACTTCCAGATGGAAAAGGAGGATTAAAAGAGTATAATGTTAAGGAAGTCTATTCTTTAAGGATTTCAAGATCAAGCAGAATCAAATTTGAAAAATTAATTGGATTTATGGATGAATCTCTAAAAAATGAAAGACTTAGAAAAATGAATAATTATATAGGTGTTTATAATGATAAACCAATTGATTCTGTATTATCTTTAGAATATGTTGGATTAGAAGAGGTTTATGATTTAACAGAACCATTAACACATACTTTTGTTGCAAATGGAATAACAATTCACAATTGTTCAGAATATATGTTTGTTGATAATAGTTCATGTAATCTTGCATCATTAAATCTCATGAAATTCTTAAATAAAGACGGCAGTTTCAATGTCGAAGATTTTTTAAATGCTGTTAAAATTACTGCTATTGCACAGGATTTAGAAATAGATAATTCATCATATCCAACAATGGAGATTGCAGAAAACTCTCATAAATTCAGGCCCTTGGGAATGGGTTATGCAAATCTTGGAAGCTTGTTAATGTTCTTGGGTTTGCCTTATGACAGCGACGAAGCAAGAGCTATTGCTGCATGCATAACTGCTCTGCTTACTGGAAAAGTTTACGAAACTTCTACAGAAATGGCTGAAAAAATTGGAAAATTCGAAGAATTTGAAAATAACAGAGAGCCGATGTTAAATGTTATGAAAATGCATAGAGAGTCATTAAAGAAAATTCCCAAGGAAAAACTTCCGAAAGAATTTTATAATGTTTTAGAAGAGGCAGAAAAGACATGGGAGAGAGTTATAGAAAGAGGAGAAAGATATGGGTTTAGAAATGCACAAGCGAGTGTATTGGCGCCGACCGGAACCATTGGATTTATGATGGATTGCGATACTAAAGGAATTGAGCCAGAGATTGGCTTGGTTCAGATAAAATTGCTTTCAGATGGAGGAACTCTGAAACTTGTTAATGGAACTGTAAAAATGTCCTTGAAAAGATTGGGGTATAATGAAAAGCAAATCGATGATATTTTAGATTATATTATTGAGAATGAAACTATTGAGGGAGCCCCGCATTTAAGGGAAATGCACCTTCCTATTTTTGATTGTGCAAACAAACCACCAAAAGGAAACAGGACAATACATTATCAAGGGCATTTAAAAATGATGGCGGCAGTCCAGCCGTTTATTTCTGGTGCAATTTCAAAAACAGTTAATCTTCCAAAAGAAGCAGGTGTTGAAGAAATTGAGAATATTTATATTGATGCATGGAAACTTGGGCTGAAAGCAGTTGCACTTTATAGAGACCAAAGCAAAAGAATTCAGCCGTTGAGTTTTACAAAAAAATCTCAGGAATTAGGAAAACCAATCAGAAGAAAACTTCCTATAACAAGAAATTCTATCACGCATAAATTTGATATTGTTGGACACGAGGGATATCTAACTATTGGATTATATGGAGACGGCACTCCTGGAGAAACTTTCATAACAATGAGCAAAGAGGGGAGTACAATTGGAGGGTTAATGGATGCTTTTGCAACTTCTCTGTCGATGAATCTTCAATATGGTGTGCCATTAGAGACTTTGATTAAAAAATTCAAGCACCAGAGATTTGAACCAAGAGGAATTGTTTGGGAGGGGCACAAAGACATTAAAACAACTGATTCTATTGTTGATTATATTTTTAGTTTCCTTGAAAAAGAGTTTGTAGAAAGGAAAGATAAAAGAATTGAAGATTTTGAAGAAGAAATTAAAGAAAAGATTGAAATAATGGACAGGGAATTAAAAGAGAATATTGGATTAAAAGAAATTAATTTTGGAGAAGCAGGTAATTTATGCCCTGTTTGCGGAACACAGATGATTAAAAGGGGAAATTGTTTTGAGATTTGCGCAAAGTGCGGGCATGAAAATCAGAATGGCTGCGGAGGTTGAGAAGCACCGCATAAAGAAATATATTTAAAATATTATAATAAACTTTTATCCGGCTCTTCATCCCATTCTTTTGGCCATGAATCCCATTCTTTAGGGTATGGAAAATTTTCTAGA
>CAYHEN010000041.1:0-4938 GCA_964355745.1 Candidatus Woesearchaeota archaeon | reverse complement strand
TGATCCTCAGAGCAAAGTCCGTTCTAACCATTGGAACCTTTTCTGTCCGAAATGTTCCATCCAAATTTTCAATAACTTTCTTTGTCCAACCAGAAATACAGGACATTGCTAATCCTGTAGCATCCCCATCTCCAGAAAATGAAAAGTCTTGATGAATAAATCTTGGAATATACTTTGGAGTTTTTATTGCATTCAAATCAAGAAAATCTAAAATACTTATATTATCTTGCAAACCAATTGTTATTGTCATTACTTTAGAAGGATTTGTTTCTTTTGTAAAGCATTGCATAATTAAACTTTCAGAAGGAAACAATTTTGAAGATCTTACTTGAGATACAGATATGCCACCTATATCTCTAAGTGCCCCCAAGCAATCTTTACTAAAAGTATCATAAAAATCCATCGGAACATTTATTACTTGAAATCCATCTCTTAAAGCTTCTTCAACTTCTTCTTTTGTTTCTAGTATTTCCGGTGGATTATAAATATCCCCACAAGAAACTGAAAATTCTTCAGAAGAAAAATCAGATCGTTTCTGTGCTTTCCAACGAGGAATATCAACTATAACAACACATTTAGTATTTTTGTATTTTGCAATAAAGGTATTTAAAAAGGATAATTTTTCTTGCTTTGAAGCTACCATAAAAAATCGACCAATTGTTTCTTCATGAAGAACAAATCGAGACTCTAATCTTCTTCGAGCATTTTCGTATGCTGATAAAACCTTCTGTCTTTGAACTTCAGAAGCAACTGGAGAATCTACTTCGTCAAGTAGTGCAATGAGGATGTGCTCTCCCTGGGTATTATGAACAAAAACTCCAGCCGAAGTAGCAAAATTATGATGCCCCTCTACAGTTAAATCATAAACATCTTCTTTGTAATCAAGAAATTCTACAGAAACAACTTTATGATTTTTCTTCTCTTGGTATTGCCTTTTCTTAGTGGTGGAAATCTTCCTTGCAGTTTCAGCTAAAATTTCATTAGTTTCCTTAGTTTCCCCACTATTCCAAGGAATTAAAATCCTCCCGGGATTATTCTTTTTGCTATTTGGATTTTTATCTCCTTTAAAAACATCCTTTGCTGAACAACTCACACTACAATATTTTTGATTACTATTCACTAAACATTCAAATTCAACATTACAATTTTCTCGTTTACAAATTCTTATCTCTCTGGGCTTTCTTCGTTTTTTTCCCGATATTTTTAAAGCCTCTGCTCTCCTTTTTTGTTTTTCCGGATCTTTTCGTATGGCTTCAGCGGAAGCCAATCCCGCTCTTATATATTGCCCGGTATTTTTTCTTTGCTGTATAACTTCTGGATTCCTATTATAACCTGTTAAAATTTTACCATGTGCAACTTTATATTTTTTAGAATTTTTCATTCCAGCCACACATTTTTTAATATGGCTTTTCTTTTTATTCATTTTTTTAGTTCGTTCTGAAATGCGTTTTCCAGCCGCCAACCCTTCTGGAGTTTTTCTCCATTCAGCTAAAGAATTCTGCATTTTTTCAATCCAAATTGGATCTCTTATTTTAACCAGATAAGAATGATAGTCCCAATGCTCTTTTTTATCCATTTTGAATAAATTATCAGGACTATTATTTCTTTGAATAAAATCTATATGATGAAAAATTTCATTTTTTTCTCGTTTTCCATATATAAATTCGCCAACAACATTATGAGTTCTTTCCCATTTTCCTGTTCCACAATGAAAAGACTCGTAAGTTTTTACAAACCTTCCTGGCTTTTTTTCTTCTCCAATTTTTCTGTATAAAGGCATTAAACTATCTTCAGGTTGAAGATATTGAGCTTCTTTATAAGTTCCATCTCTCATCATGAATGGATGATCCGGAGTGCATTTAATACTTTCGCCATTGTCTAAAGTTACTTTTACCAGTTGAGCATCTTTCTTAGTTTTTCCTGCAAAAGTAACTTTTCCAGGGAACATTCTCTTATTCTCAATATCATAAGAATAAACCCAATGCTGTTTCCCCCCCATTCTTTCTTTTTCTATTTCTGGTATTGTTAAATCTCTACCATCTAATAAAGATATTTTTATGTCCGCAGTTAAACAACCGAACCCAGGTACAAAAGGAGATGCGAAAGAATATTTAAATAATGGAAATTCTAACTTAGGATTTAATTCACTTCCTCCCAGTATTCCTCTTTCCACAAACCAGGGAGAATTTATTAAACATGTTTGGAAATACTTATATCCTGTGCTTTCTGATTGAGACTTTGTTAAGTTAAAAAATACTATTGACATCTGCCCACCAGCAGATTTTTCCACATAGTTCCAAGGAGACTTAAGACAAAGAACACGAGCCATTGTGTATAACATACCCCAAATAGCTGCCTGCGTCTTACCAATTCCAATGCCTCCGGTCAACACATAAATGTATTTAGAATCCTCCTTAGCAACTAATTGAAGTGTATCCCGCCAAACGGGATATACAGATTTTCCACAATTGGTGACTTTGCCTAGAAATTTAGGAGAATTGAGAAACTCGTCCATAGTAGGAGGAGCTTCTTTGTAATTAAGATCTGTAAGATAGGAAAGATAGTTGCGAATTAAATCAGTTTTCTTGGGACTCTGAGGATTCATCACATTCCTTTTCATTTGCAACAAATTCAGTTTCAACTGCTTCCTCTAATTGCCCCTGCAATTGATGAATAAGCTTTTCTCTTTCCATTGGGGAAAGCTGCTCCGCTCCTTGAGCAATTTCAGATTGAATTGGAATTGGTCTTGCTTTTTCAGAAGGAGCGTTTACAATAAGATAATTTTGATTTTTAATAGCTGGCTCTTGCGGCTGATTTGCCATAAAACCCATTTCTTTTGCAAACTTCATCAAGTGTTCACTCTCTTGCCGCATATCTTTAATTAATCGAAGTTTTAAGTTTTCCAATTCTAATGCCCGAACAACTCGGGTCCCACAAGTTTCATTACATTTTACACATCTATAGTAAGGAGCTCCTTGCATAGGTTCATGTTTTGTTACTGGAGAAGAACAGCATACAGATTCCAAAGATTCTTCTTTATTTTCCCAAGCCATAAATATGGCTTCTAATTTAGCCTGTCTTTCTAAATGTCCTTGAATAATTTCTTGAGCTAAATTACAGGACACCCAAAACTTGATATCCTTTCCCATCTTATCCTTAAATCTTTGCAGAATCTTCTCAATAATAGGCATTGGAACTTCTGCCCCAATATATTTTGAAGCTTCTTCTGCAACTCTTTTCAAATCTTTTGGATATCGAAGAAGAAGGAATCTTATATGGTCTTCAAATCTTGCCTGTATAATATTATTACTCATTAACAATCCCTAAAATATCAGAAGTTCCACAAAGAATCAATTCGTGTTCCATTCCATTATTGTCTTTAACTTTTTGTTTCCAAGGTACTGTTATATCATACACAACTTTTATTCCTGGAAGCAAATCAGAACTGGTGGAATGAAAAATCCCTTTCTTATCATAATACCCTGGTCCAACAGCCAAGAGAATCCCAAAATTATCTCTGTATTCCTCTCTAAATTGTTGAGGAATTTCAATCAAACTTCCATGTTTCTCCGGTGGAGGAGAAGGCAAAATAAATACCTTATCAGCAACAGGATTCCAGAGAAATTGAATTTTGCCATTTTGATCAAGAAAGGGATTTTCAAATTTCATATTTCAATTCCTCAAGCAGGAGTTTTTCCGTTTTCCAATTCTGTAATACGCTTCTTGTCAGAAGGCTTAGATATTAACAAAGCCCCCAATCCAAAAGCTGGAGCAGCTGCCATTAAAAGCCCGATAGGTCCTGTTGGACTAAATAAAGTTCCTTTTAATTCTTCTGCAGAAATCATGTTTATCTGCATTCCATCTTTTAAATAATTATATTTTATTCTATCATCTTCTACGTATCTAGAAATTTCTACCTGGGTTTTGTAATGCTTTAAATCCAAGGCTCTATCAATTCTCTTAAGATCCCATAAAGATGTGTAAGGAGTAAAAACCAAAGGATTTTCCCCCGAATAGTTAATCGCTGCAGGATCAATATATGCTGGAGTAATCCCATCCTGCCATGCTGAACAACCCAAAATTGCTACAAGAATAATTGCCAAAACTGTTGCTAAAATTTTCTGAACCCAATTCATACATAACCCTTTCCATAAAATGTTAATAAAATTTTAAGACAATACTTCAACTTTGCTAATAGAATTTTCTCTTTTAATAATAAAAGATTTATCTGCTAGATTTATCAAATCCTTTTCATGAGACACCATTACGATTTGCAGCATTAAATTTGAAACTAAAGACTTCAACATTTTTCCAAAAGAATCCAAATTGTCTTTACTTAAATTTTTTGCTGGTTCATCAAAAATCATAATATTTTGAGTTTTATTAACTTGTATTGCCCAAACAGCAATTCTTAAAGCCATAGAAACTATATCTAAAACTCCCCCTGCCTCATCTTCTTTAAGTGAAAATAAGTTTCCATTTTCTAAAACATACAAATAAGTTTCTGGTTGATTTCTGGAAATCCGATTCTCCATTTTAAAAGAAAAAGATTCCCCAAATATATATTGTAAACATTCAGTTACCAGTTGTTCAATTACTTGTTGAACTTCTTCTTGTGCCAAAATTCCAGTTGCATTAATTATTTCTTTTGCTTCTTTTAATGCTTTAACATCTAATTCAAGATTCTCAAAAGAATCTTTTAACTTTTCTCTTTGAGAATTAAAAATAGAAATACTAGCTTTAGTTTCATTAAGAAATTGTTTATATATCTCTAATCCCATTTTATAGTCTCTGAACTTATAATTTCATCAAATCCTTCATATATTGTAGGTTCTTCCATCAAGGTATAAAATTTATCCCAAACTTCTGCCCAAATTTTTGAAGAAGTTGAACCATGATTATTTTTCATTCTCCTCTCAACAGAAGTTTTCTTATCCA
>CAYHEN010000040.1:0-5140 GCA_964355745.1 Candidatus Woesearchaeota archaeon | reverse complement strand
TTCTAAAATTTGTAATATTTTCATCTCAAACCCCTACGGCTTCCATCGCGTCATTGTTCTTGGGAAGCCTATTGCGTCCTTTATTGTGTCAAGTCCGCAAATCCATTTAATCAATCTTTCTGTTCCCAGGCCATAACCTCCATGAGGAACAGCGCCATAGTTGTGTATGTCGAAATAATAACTATAATCCTCGAGCTTTTCTCCCTTTGCCTTCAATGATTTTTTCAGCTCATCAAGATTAGTATCCCTTACACTTCCTCCTATTAACTCATGATTTTCTTCTGGTCCAAGCATGTCAAAGCCCAAGGCTGTTTTTGGATTTTTTGGATCTCTTGGCTTGTAAAAAGCCATTATCTCTTTTGGATAATTTGTTACAAAAACAGGGGTGTCATGGTCTGCCATGAATTTATCTTCTTCAATTGTTCTCAGGTCCTTGCCCCATGGAACATTCATTTTTTTCTTCTCTTTTAAAACTTTCAGCACTTCATCATAGGTAACTCTTGGAAATCTCTTTTTCAGGCTTGGCTCAAGTTTTTTGATGTCCCTCCCTAAAAATTCAAGTTCTTTTTTCTTTTTTTCCAAAACTCTTTTTATAACATTCTTGGTCATTTCTTCTGCATAATCCATCAATTCAGGAAGGGTTGCCCATGCAACTTCCATTTCAGTATGCCAGTATTCTGTCAGATGCCTTGTTGTCTTTGATTTTTCAGCTCGAAAGCTTGGGGCAATGCAGTAAATTTTTTCAAGAGAATACATTGCAGCTTCTGCATATAACTGCCATGTCTGTGTTAAATACATTTTCCTGCCAAAATAATTAATTTCAAACATTGTTGGCCCTTCCTCAGCTCCGCCAGGAATTATAATAGGGCTCTGGAATTCATAAAAGCCCTTGCTTCTGAAATATTCATGCAAAGCTCCTGTGACAGTGCTTCTTATTTTCAAAATAGCATTCATTTTCCTGCTTCTAAGCCACAAATGTCTCCTGTCGCCGAGAAGCTCTTCATTCAAATCCTTGTTGATTGGAAACTCGCTGCTTAAGCCAACTATATTAATCTTCTCGACAGAAATCTCATAGCCAGTTGGAGCTCTTTTGTCTTCCTTGATATCACCAGTAATCTCAATGCTCGCCTCTACCTGAAGCTTGTCTATGTCAGCCCATTGTTTTTTGAAATTCTCTTTTTTCAAAACACATTGTATTATATCACTGCTGTCTCTTATTACTAAAAACTTGACCTCGTTGCTTCCCCTTTCCCTATGAACCCATCCATGAATAGCAACCTTACCTTTTCCTTTCTTCATCGCTTCTTCAATTGAAATGTATTTTTCTGTCATTTTGTTTTCAATCAGGGCGTCAGCCTCTTTCTATCTCTTGGGAATAATGTTCCTTCTCTTATATTATTTAATTTGCATATTGCCTGAGTCAATCTCTCAAGCCCAATGCTCCATCCTGCATGCATTGGAGCACCATATCTGAATGCATCAACATACCACTTGAAATTATCTGGATTAAGTCCTTTTGATTTTAATTGTGAAATTAAAATTTCAGGAATATGCACTCTTTGCCCTCCTGAAGCAATTTCAATTCCGCCATAAACAGCATCAAATCCCCCTGAAACTCCTTTCTTGATATCTTTAGGCCAGATGTAAAATGGTTTCATCTTTATCGGCCATTCATATGTAAATATTATTGTATCTGGAAAAATCTCACAGAGTTTTCTTTCTGCTTCTGGCTCAAAGTCATCTCCTTGTTTCATCTTCAATCCGTGTTTATTCAAAATCTCAACAGCTTCTTTATATGCCAAATATTTTGCCTTTGGAATCTGAACATTTATTCTAAGAATCTTTATTTCATCCTTGCATTCTCTCAGAACTTTTTCAACTATAAACTGAACAACTTCCTCGGCATATTTCATAATCGTCGTATCATTATAAAAAGCGCATTCTATATCCATCTGTCTTATCTCATTAATGTGCTTGCTTGTATCATGCTTTTCAGCTCTCCATACAGGGCTTGTTGAGAAAACTTTTTCCATAGAAATGGCCATCATTTGCTTGTATAATTGAGGAGACTGGGCAAGATATGCATCTCTTCCAAAATAATCAACTTTGAACAAGTCTGTTCCGCCTTCAGTGGAGGTTGCAATTATTTCAGGAGGCTGTATTTCAATGAATCCTTTCTTATAAAAAAATTCCCTAAAGCCATTGATGATTGTATTCTGAATCTTAAAGATAGCCAGTACTTTTGGTTTTCTTACGTCGAGGCTCCTGTTGTCAAGTCTTGCTGGTAACTCTGATGTTACTGCTTTTTCATTTACCTGGATAGGAAGTTTTTCAGCTTTGTTCAGAATTTCAATAGAACTTACCTCAACCTCAACATCTTTTCTCGCAAAATCAGCTTTTACATCTGCTTTTTTTGCCTTGCCTTTTATTTCAACAACTGTCTCAAGTGTTAATTGGGAAAAAATCTTCGCAGGTTTTGGTTCTTTAATCAAGCATTGAACCATTCCAGTGTAATCCCTGAGAACTAAAAACTTCAGTTTTGAAACATCTCTTAACTCATAAACCCAGCCTTTGAGCAAAACCTCTTTTCCTTCCTTAACATCTTTAACATAAGTCCTTTCCATATTTCTAATTATCCAATATACCTTTTAATTATTTCCATAACCTCTTTTCCAGAAACCTTTTCCTTGAACTCAGCCATGACAATTCCCATGTAAGCATGCTCCGACAAGCCGGGTTTTTCCTTGATGATTTTTCTTATTCTATCCTCAATAATGTTCATATTTCCTTTTTCAGATGATAATATTTTATCAATGCTCTCGCCAAGGATTAGTCTAGACATTATGTGCTTAATCTCATTCTCGCTTATTTTTCCCTTTTTCAAATTGTTCAAGATTTCAGACAAAATGTCTATTGTTAACTTATTTTCAACATCTTCTAATTTAATCTTATTTTTGGTTGCAATTTCTTTTGGATACATGAGCATTATTTTAGCGACGAGAGAAGGATTATTTACAACATGCAGCAATTCCCTGAAACCTTCCATTTTGTTGTGCTTGAACAATAATTTTATCATGTCTTTATTTAATCCTTCCCTGATTAGTTCTTTTTCTATATCTGTTCTAAGCTCTGGCAGATTCTTCTTGGCTTGATTAATCATATCTCTTGATATTTTCAATATTGGAATATCTGTCTCTGGATACATTCTGGCTGCTCCAGGCATTGGCCTTAAATATTCGCTTGTGCCGTCGGAAAGAACATTTCGAACCTCTGACTTGTTTATTTCTCCTTTGTCCAGAAATTCTTTTTGCCTTTTTACCTCATTCTCAACCGTCTTAATCATTATTTTTGGATCTTGGAAACCTTTCAACTCAACTCTTTTGCTTCCTTTGACTTGGCCTCGCAAGGACAAGTTTCCTTTAGGATTTATAGAAATATTAATGTCCTGCCTTATTGTTCCTATTCCCCTCTTAACTTTGCAGCTTCTTAAAATATTTCCAATGTGCAATGCAACTTCCTTTGCCTGTTCAGGTGTTTTAATATCAGGAGAAGTTGCAATTTCAACAAGTGGAATTCCTAATCTATCAAGCCTATAAATTGCTACTCTATCTTTTTTTTCTATTATTCTTGCTGAATCTTCCTCCAAACAAATAGTATCAATCCCAACTCTGCCATGCTGCGTCTCAATCCAGCCGTCTCTTGCAATCAAAACAGTTCTCTGAAATCCGCTGGTGTTTGAGCCGTCAATAACTGTTTTTCTCATTATTTGTGTAATAGGAAATATTTTTGCATTAAGCAGCAAAGAAATTTGCAACGCTATTTTCAATGCCTCTAAATTTATCTGATGTGGGGGTTCCTCATCAAGCTCAACAAGGCAAGTCGTATCATATCCTTCATATAAAAACTCTCTTTCTCTTCCTACTTCATAAGCAACAGCCTCATCCACGCTCCCGAATTCTCCGGCAACAGCATGCAATTTTCTTTTGATTTTAAAGTTCGGCTCATCCTGTCTGAGTAGAGAAGGACAATTGCAAAATAACTTTGAGGTATCCAATTGTTGATGAATCTCCAGCCCGCATTTCAGCCCTATCTCTTTATAATCAATTTCCATTATTAAATTTCCTGAAATTTAATTTGACGAAATCTATGATTTCAGTCTAATAAGAATAAGAAAAAGAGTTTATTAAATTATTTGGTTAATTTAATGATTAAGTATATGAGGTTCCTCAACTAAATCGCCAAGGATTTCATCTAATCCATTATTTATTTTGCTTGCGCAGTAATCATAAAATTGTCTCTGACCCTCTTTATTGCCATCATCATGTGCCGGAAGGGTTCTTAATAAAAGATCATGATAAAATTTTCCTTCTCCCGCTGAAATTATTGCTGGAGGCATGCCTGCATCAAACAAAATTCTATCTTGAACAAGCCTTGCACATCTTTTATTACCATCTCTAAATGGTTGGATAGCTGCTAGATTTAAATGAGCAGTAATAGCACATTCAAGCGGATTTTCTTGGTACAAACCCTTAATAATTTTTAATGCTTCATCGACTTTATATGGAACCTTTTCCCAACTAACAGGAGTAAAGCCTACTATGCCCAAAGTCACATCCTTTTTCCTAAAATTTCTTGGCATTTCTCCATTGAGATGAACCAAACCGTTTAATCTCTTCAATATATTCTCATCAAGATAATTTATAAAACCCCCCAACTTTCCTATTTGGCTTAAGAAATACCAACCATTGTTAACATTTTGAATGCCTATTCTTGCCATTTTTCTAATCTTTTTTTCTTGACTTTTTTCCAATAAAAGTGCTTTTCTTAGTTCAGGATTTTCTATCCAAAAAGAATATACATCTCCAATCGTTCTTAAATTCTGAACAACAAGGTCTTTTCTTTGGTCATAATATCTTGAATCTCCTGCTAGTTTATCCATTTTCATTCTTATTTCATCTATAATATGTTGATTAATCATGAAAAATAATTGTTTTTTCTCCTTATAAACTTTTCTGATGTAACCCCTAAGAAGTCATAACTGATGGTTATTTAATCAAACAATCCTCACAATATTTCCATCTTTGTCGAGCTCTATAAAATGGTTCACTTCATTGTTTTTATAAGCTTCACACTGATTTTC
>CAYHEN010000039.1:0-5201 GCA_964355745.1 Candidatus Woesearchaeota archaeon | reverse complement strand
CTTTTTTCATAATAAGTATAACCCCTTATCCTATTTAAACATTTGTATCTATTTACTCTGTTAAGTTAAATGGTCTTATCCGAAAGAGTTAAATATATATTCTCTATTAGAAAAACATGGCAGACGCAATAAAGTGTGATATTTGTGGGAAATATTCTGACGATTATGGATTATCTGTGAATTTGAGAATAAGAACTATCCAAGAAGAAAAAGATGTTTGTCAGGCATGTGGGAAGAAGATTGCAGAATTTATTGAAGAAAATTTAATGAACAAATAATAGTCATTTATGACAGGATACCGAAGTGGTCAAACGGGTCAAATTGCCGATTTGATGATTTAGTATCTTCGGGGGTTCAAATCCCCCTCCTATTCTTTTCAGGTACAGAAATATATTTAAACTTCATGTACCTAATTATTTTATGAAAACAAAGGCAAAATCCGTTCAAGTTTTTGAAATAAGATTGTGGAGTAAAGAATATTATGGAACAACCACAAAAAGAAAGGATAGAACAAATATTTATGACGGGTTTATCACAGACGCTAAAACAAAGGAAAAAATATTTATTGATAGTGCTGGAGATTTGTTAAAAGCCATAGAGAAATTATATTCTAAAGCAGAGGGAAAAAAGAAAAAATGAAAATAAGAGAAGTTTTAGATAAAAAAGTAGGTGATACAAAATACACGAGGTATATTGTTATTTTGCCCAAAGATGTTGTAGAACAATCTAATCTCAAAGGAAAGGATCTCAAAGCCACAGCGACCAAAGAAAAGATTTATCTGGAAAAAGAAAACTAAATAAAATGAAATTTGGTATAAGAACTCCAAGTTTAAAACGGATGATTTCTACGAGATTAAGTCCAAAAAGACAATTAGTTAATGTGTTGGGATTAAAAATGCCAAGAGGTTATGGTATTTTAAGAAATCCGAAAAGGGCGATATATAATAAGATTTACAATAGGATAACTATTAATGTGCCTCGTTTAATTAAGAAAGTTTCTAAATAATATATGTGCTTAAAGAGAATTGTACAGAAATGTAAAAATTCGTTATGTAATGAAGATTTTGGGATAATTATTATACTTCCTGATAAGAAAATAATTGAATATTTAAATTGCCCCTCTTGTAAAACAGAAAATGAAATAACTTTGGAAACACTTGTTAAATTAAAAATTAATATTAAATAAAATCTTTTAATGGGTTTGTGTTTCCTAATCTCTTTTTTCCTATCTTACAATATTTTTTATCTATCTCTATGCTTATGCTATTTCTATCTAATTTCTTACAGGCGACCGCAGTTGAAAAACTGCCCCCGAAAGGATCCAAAACTAAATCGCCTTTATTTGAACTTGCTTTAATGAATATCTCTAACAAAGGCACGGGAATTTGACAGGGATGTTCTGTTTTATCTTTGCTTACATTTTTGACAATATTAAAATTAAAGACATCATAAGGAGTTCTGCCTTTCTTCCCATTTTTCATTAATTCTTTTATTCTTTTGTCGGTTGGGTTTTTGTATGGCTCGGCAATATCATCTTTATTGAAAACTTTTGGCTTATTGCCTTTAATGTAGAATAAAATTGAGTGTTGTGTTCTTGTGTAGTTTGTTGGCGACATCCCTGTATTTGTTGGATAATGCCATGTCATCCAACGCTTAAAAGTTAAATGCTCATCAAGGAAAGACATTAAGTAAGCGTTGTTTTCTGGATAATTAAATAAGTATAAAGCACCGCCTTTTTTCAAAACTCTTATACAATCAGTAAGCCAAGAAACGCACCAATTCAAATAATCCTTTTTGCTTTTTCTATCCACAAAAGAATTATATTTTTTCCCAATATTGAAAGGCGGGTCTGTGATAATAAGGTCTATGCTTTCTTCAGGAATATTCTTTAATTCCTTAATACTATCCCCACAGATAATTTTATGCTCTGTTTTCATTTTCTCTCTGTAATAATATTTCTTTGCCATTTTTATAAACTTTGGTTTATTAATTCCAACCATCTATTAGGGGTTTGGAATTGTAAATTAGTAGCGACATCAGAGGGAGTTTTGCCTTTTAACGCCTCATGCTTTCTTATGAAGTTATAATAAATTTCAAGACCTTTCATTAAGGAATGAGCCGAACTAACAGAGCCATGAAAACCACGAAATCCATGAGTTCTCTGTCTAATACTATTATGTAATCTTTCAACCCAAATATTAAAGCCCTCATTTTTGAGTTGAGTAACTACTCTATGTTTGACATTATATTGATGGTTTTTGTTGTTGTAACCAAATACTTTTTTTATCGGCTTTATGTAAGCGTTAAAACCATCGGTTGTTACTATCTCAATTTTATCGGTTTTGTACTTTGCTTTTTCCAAAACAGATTTTATTCCCTTTCTGTTTCTTTCCTTTGCGTAAGTTGAGGAAAGCATAAATCTGGTTTTTACATCAATAGCGTCAATAAACCAATTTACATCTATTCCCAATTTCTTTTTATGGCTCTTTCGCCTGTGAAATTCCATCTCATCAACTTCTATGTACCTGCCAGAGTTGATTTTTATTTGGTCGGTAAATTGTGCTATTTGTCTTGAATATTTTACGACCCAATTATAGATGGTTACATTAGAACTATTGTGAGGATAAAATGCTCTTAAATGATTTTGAACTTCACGAGTGCTTAATCCTCTGAAAAATAAGTCAAGAGATAAACTAATCTTTTGGGGATTGTTTCTCATTCTGTAAAAAGCGTTCTGTTCTATGAACTTGCTATTGCATGATTTACAATAGTACCTTTGCTGTTTCCCATATGCTTGTGCCTCAAAATACCCTCTCTTGACTACTTCTATGCTCTGGCAGTGAGGACAGGTTATTTCTTTGTTATCCATAGATTATTCAGGTACATGAACTATATAAACCTTTCGGTACATGAAAATAGAATAGAAAGACTTAAATACACTAATCTGTTACTAATTAGTAACAGATATGACACAAAATAGTAACGAATTAAAAAAGGGAAAAAGGATAAGTCCGAGTTTCAATTCAGAACAAATATCCCTTATAAATCGTTTAGTGGGAGTATTAGGAAAAGATCCCTCTGATGTTGTAAGGACCATTTTTTTGAACTACTTATCTGAAAAAGACATTACTACAGATATAATCAAGAAGAAACTTGAATTAACTCCAGAAGTTAGGTAAAAGAATAAAAACTATGAAAATTTAGAGATAAAGGGCAGATGTAAAAACTTTATAAATTAAATAAAGTTTTGTATTGGGAGTTGAAATGAGTAAAGTTAGACTCCCAAAATCGTTGAGAACTATCATTCATAATGCCTTTTGTTTCAGGGATAGAGATTATGAAATAAAAGAAGCGTATGTTGATGAAATGGAATACTCAATAAGGGATGGATTACGAGGACTAAGAAAGTTTTTAGGAGCTGAAAATAGTAGCATATGTGATTGTTATTGTAAAATAAGCATAAAAGGTATTGGAGAAAAAGATTTCTTATTTGAGGATAAAAATTCAAGACATAATCAAAGATTTAAAGATGCAAAAAGGCAATTAGAAAATACTAATGATATGATGAAAAAGAAAAAGATTACTATAGATTTTGCGGTAATTTGTAGGGTTTCTCCAGAAGATCCTTTCAAAACAAAACAAGAAACAAGCCCATTACCCCCACTTAAAGTTGTTTATTTATTACATACTGGAAAACCAGTATTTTTAGAAAATACTAAAATTCCGTTACTTCACTTATAAAATGGGACTATACATAAGTTTAAAGAGAAAAGTAAAAGAAGAAGATTTTAATAGATTTAAAAGTGCCTTTTATATCTTTGATGAATTATTTAAAGCATTCATGGTTAAGAATATAAGTATAGCATTTTACAAAGATTATCCTTTATCAGAAGTAGATAAAGATTTTAAGAGAATAAATTTTGACTTTGGTTTATTAGAATCTTCCTTTAGAGGAAAATTAAAAGAGTTGAGTATTGAGTCTATGAGGGCTGGTTTTGAGATAGAAGCGGATGTCATTTTGAAAGATAAAGAATTTAGGTTGGTCTATGAACTATTCCCAAGAAATAAAAGTAAGTATTATGATATAAGAATAGGATTGTTACCAAATGTTTATGCAAAAGATTTAGAGGATATTGAAAATTTTTTCCCTAAATTTAGAGAGTATATTTTTGAGAAAATATTACAATATAATAATGAAGTAGAATTAAAAAGGCATAAAAATCTTTTCTTAATCAGACGGGCTTTAATGAGTGATCATAAAAAGGAATTTCATAGCATAGAAGAATGGAATTTCTTTTATTCTAAAGAACCAGAAGAACTAATCAATAATCTGTCTTATGGTGATAAAGATATGAGAGAAAGATTACTATATGCAAACAGAGATAAATTTGCAGAATTTTTGAAGAACTTAAATCAATTTGTTATGAAAATGTATGACTATGCAGAACAATCTAAAGTTATAATTAAAGAGGGAAGTATAGCCATAATTCCTAAAAATCAAGAATCTATGAAAGAATTTGTTGGCAAATTAAAAGAAAAAGTTAGTTTATCTGTAAAAAAGAATTATCCAAATGAAAAAGAATTAGAGAGAAATGTAACTAAGATATTTTCAGATTAAATCTTTTCCCTAATCATTCTGCCTTTATCATCTATCTTTCCAACAAGAATTATTTTATCCTTTATGCTGTCAAGCTTTTTCAGGGATAAGCTTGGACCATAATAATTATTGCTCATGTTTGACTTCCAATCAGTTTTCTCTAACCTAACACAACACACAAAGAAATGGTTAAAATCCTCGCCCCATGAAACCATAAAGTAATGGAAGGGTCTTTTGCTGAACTCCCCGCCTGTCCATGCGTTCTTGGTTGAAGTCATTTTAATTTCAATAGGTAAGTTAATCTTTGTGAATAATAGGTCTGGCTCTTTATCTGTTAAGGCATTTTTGACTTCATAGCCCATTTTCTTTGTAAAGTATTCAGAGGCGGTCTTTTCCATAATCTTGCCTATCATTTCTGAAAGGTTTTTATTGCTGAAATAAACGCCATAGTCATCAATAATCTTTCTTACCGCCCCCATCTTAATTTTAACTTCTTTCATGATTTCTAACAGGTTTTCTCTGGTTGCTATCTTTTGGACTTCTTTATCCATCCAATCAAGAAAAAACAGAATTATTTAAAACTACCTTAAAAGACCATTTAACT
>CAYHEN010000038.1:0-5688 GCA_964355745.1 Candidatus Woesearchaeota archaeon | reverse complement strand
TATTTTGAATAAAGAAATCTATATGACACTTACCAATTCTAAAATGAACATTTATCTTCTCAATTGGTTTTTCAATTAAACCATGATTAACTAATTTTTGACAAATAATCCTTTCGTCATTAGAATCAAAGAGACAATTCATGAATTCATAGGGATAATTTTTTCTTCTGCTATCTAAAGCTAACAAAGCAAGAGGGTATTTTGCGTGGGCTTTTTTAGACATCTCCTTCAATTGAGAAGGATTTTTTTCCTTGCATTTTAATGCAGCTTTTCTCTGATGCTCATTAAAAGTCCCAGTTTTCTTCATGGTTTCATGTGCCTTCATCATATTGACTCTAGAATGTTCTGGACTAACCTGATGTAATTTTTTAGCAATCTCAGAAAAATATTTTGAATTTCCTTTTAATTTCATAGCATTAATTGTCCCTTGGATATGTCCATACTTATTCCCAAGATTTTTACCAATCCAAGGATGTTTTTGTTGAGCTATTTTACCAGCATCCCTATATAAATTTGGATGTTTTGTTATAGCCTTTTTCTGATTTTCTCTAGATCTTATGCAGTATCTATACCATTTTACACTTCCTTTTATGTAGCGAGAACCAAGGGGGAGCATCAATTCTTTAGAAATTTCTTCTATAGAAAGACCATTAAGTAAAAGGTTCTCTACTCTATTTCTAATCTCTATATGTTTGTTATCTCTTTTCATCTTTAAGAATTATTTGAAAAGATTCTTTTTTTCTAAATCTTTTTTTATTAAAATGGCTATTCTTGAACTAATATTGATTCCATTATTCTGACAAAATTCTTTAAATTCGTTTAAAATCTTTTTTGGTAAGGTGATATTAACTCTTTCATATTCTATATCCATACTTATTAATAAGTATTGATAGTATTTAAATCTTTCTTTTCCTATAGAACTTCCTGATTTGAAAGGCAGAGAAAAACTTTCAAAATACCCTGTTTTTAGTTTGATAAAGTTTGGGGGGGAATAAAAGAGCTGATAAAAATTTTTTAAAGTGGTCGGGGGATTGAAGGGGGGGAAGCAAAAGACTAATTTTATAACTATTCTTTTATTATATTAATTATGACTCAAAAACAAGTGTGGAATAACATTGCAGAAGAATGGTATGAATTCAAGATAAATCCTTCTGAAAAGGTTCTCGATTTTTTAAAAGGAAAAGGAGGAAAGATTTTGGATTTGGGGTGCGGAGCAGGAAGACATCTAAAAAAAATAAAAGATGGAAAAATGTATCTTGTTGATTTTTCTAAAAACATGATTAAACTCGCAAAAAAGAGAGCAAAAGAAAAACGCATAGAAGCAGAATTTAGTATTGCTGATTTGAACACAAAGCTCCCTTTTCAAAATAATTTCTTTGATTCTGCAATTGCAATTGCTGTTTTTCACTGTATTAAAGGGGAGAAAAACAGAGAAATGGCAGTAAAAGAGCTTTTTAGAGTTTTAAAACCAAAGGCAAAAGTCTTAGTCGCTGTATGGAATAAAAATTCAAAGAAATTTAGGAATGCAAAAAAAGAGAGATATGTAAAATGGAGAGAGAAAGGAGAAAGGTATTATTATCTCTTTGATGCAGAGGAAATTTATAATTTATTCAGAAATATTGGATTTAAGATTTTCAAAAAATACAATCCAGAGAGAAATATTATTTTTGTCGCTCAAAAATCTAAAAAATAAACCTATTTTCTCATAATATTAAGCATATCAAAGAAGGATCTTTTTTCAAAATCAATTACTCTTTTGTCCTTCAAATCAATATTTGCTTTTACCATTCCAAAACCAGAAACAAAAATCGTACCTAAAAACAAATCTTTTCCCTTGACATTTTGCAGAGAAAAAATCATTTTTTGGATTTTATTGTTTATCTTTTTGATTTCCATTTCTTTTGAAATGATTTTTTCAATTTCGTCAAAATCAAAAGAGGAATTAAGGGAAACTTTTTCCAAAATTTGCTCGTCGTTTCTTTCCAAAGGAACTAACTTAACCCCTGTTTCAAGTTCAAAACTAAAAGTTTTTTTGCTTTCAGGAACAAAAAAATCAAAGTGATATTGATTTCCTGTTTCCCTGTTTTCCATATCAATCACAAAAAAACCAGAACACAAATATGCCGATTTATTTTCTTTTAGAAATGTTTTATATTCTTCAGAAGATTTTAATTTTTCCAAAAGGAATTGTGAATTCATTTTCTTTCTTGAATTTCTTTTCCAATCTTCTTAATAAATTCTTCTATTTTCATAGATTCTATTTTTTGGCTTGCCTTGATTCTAACAGCGAGAGTTTTTTCTTTTTCTTCTCTGTCCCCTGCAACAATTATGTAAGGAACTCTCATAATTTCAGCATCCTTGACTTTTGAAGGAACAGTTGTCTGCCTGAAATCTGCATCAATTCTTAAGTTTGGAATTTCCTCTCCCAATTTCTCAATTATTTTCTTTGCATAATCTAAATTTCTATCTGTAAAGCTCAAAACTCTCACTTGAACGGGAGCAAGCCATGTTGGAAATCTTCCATTGAGGTGTTCTATTAATATCCCAATAAATCTTTCCACTGCTCCATAAATTGTTCTATGCAACATTATGGGTCTTTTTCTTGTGTTGTCTTTGTCTACATATTCAAGTTCAAATCTTTCTGGCATTGAAAAATCAAGTTGTATTGTAGCACATTGCCATTCCCTATTCAAAGAGTCTTTAATATGAAAATCTATTTTAGGCCCGTAAAAAGCGCCATCGCCCTTATTAACTTTATAAATCATTTTCTTTTTTTTCAAAACGCTTTCAAGAATTTTTTCTGCTTTGTCCCAAATCTTGTCGCTTCCAATCCTCTTTTCCGGTCGAGTAGAAAGTTCAACCCTATAAGAAAGATTGAATTTCTTATAGAAAAAATCAATTAGTTCTATTATCTTTTCTATTTCTTCTTCAATTTGTTTTTCGGTGCAAAAGATATGTGCATCATCCTGTGTGAATTGTATCACACGGAAAAGTCCTCCAAGCACTCCTGATAATTCTTGTCTGTGAACAATTCCTAATTCAGCAACTCTCAAAGGAAATTCCTTATAGCTCTTAGGTTTGTTTTTATAAACAAGCATTCCTCCTGGACAATTCATTGGTTTGACTGCAAAGGTTCTTTTTTCATAATCTGTCAGAAATATACTTTCCCTGTATTTTTCCCAGTGTCCTGAAATCTGCCACAATCTTTTGTCTAAAATCTGGGGAGTAGAAATTTCCTGATACCCTGCTTTTCTGTGTATCTCTCTCCAAAAGTTAATTAGTTCATTTCTTATTATCAACCCGTTGTTGTGCCAAAAAACCATGCCAGGAGCTGTTTCACTGAAAGAAAACAAATCCATCTGCTGTCCAATAATTCTGTGGTCGTTGTCTTTCAATTTTTCTCTGTCAAGTTTTGTTTTTGAAATCTCATTCAATAATTGCTTGGTATTGTATTCTTCCTCTTGTTTTCCACCGCTTTCGATTCTTATTTCTCTGCTCAATTCTGAAAGAGGATGTCCCTTGACTTTCAGTTCAAATTCTTTGTAATAACCAAAAGGTGCTTTTACAACATGGAAACTTTTTTTCAGTTCTTTTTCTGCTTCATTTAAAACCTTTGTTGCTATTTCAGGGGCTGCAAGCTCGCTTGAAAGATGAGCATAAGGATAAAGAACAATTATCTTTGCATTCACTTGTTTTGCAACATCCTTAATATTTTCAACTAATTTTTCAACAACTTTCTTTACCTCTTTATCTGATTTTTCAATAGCAGTTAGAACAACTAAAGCTTCTTCTATTAACTTTCCTTCTTTCTCCTTTTCAGAAAGCGCTTCAACACTTTTCAATGCTTTTTTCAGAGGTTTGAATTTTATATAATCAACGTGTAATAGCAAAATCTTCATGGATAGAATAAATACAGAAAGTTTATAAAATTAACACATTATAGAAAGACTTAAAAAACATTTTCTACACAGCGAATTATGACAAAAAAATATGTTTTAATGGGAGCAATTGCAGCATTTCTAGCAGCAGCAAATTTAGCTCATGCTCCCATCATAGAAGAAATTTCAATATTAGAAAGAGGCGTAAAGAAGATTGAAGAAAGAAGGCGAATTCAAAGACAAGATGAAGAAACAAGATTATGGGAGATAGATCTAATTTATAGAAAAATAAAATTTATTTATGATAACATAAATCCACCAAGTTACATAACAAAAAAATTCATAAGATGTTTGGGAATAGTAGAATCAGAAGATTTTCCAAAAGCAGTAAGTAAAGCGGGAGCAAAAGGTTGGGGGCAGTTAATGGAAGAAGCATGGTATTCTGTAGAAGATTCCAATTATGAACAAAATGTGTTTAATCTTGATAAAAATATAGAAACAACAATCAAATATTTAGTTTGGATTGATAATAAAGCAAGAGAATGGCATTCAGATTGGGATAGGGTTTCTGATGAAGAAAAAGTTAGATTAATTGCCGCCGCATATAATGGAGGAATTGGAAGATTAGAAGAATTAAATTGGGATATAAAAAAAATGCCAGAGGAAACAAGACAATATATTCCAAAATTAGAACAACTTTCTAAAATAATTCTGCCATCATCTAAAATTTATCAATCTAATTTCTAATCCCATAAATAAAAATTACTTCATTAAAAATTGATTAATCTGTTTCTTAGCCCATTTCTTATTCTTCTGATGCTCTTTCAAGAAAGCATTTATTTTGTCAATCAAAATTCTTTTTAGTTCAGAAGTGAGCATCTTTCCTGACTTGTAATCCTCATGAATCCTTTTCAATTTTTCGTCGTTAGGCTCAAAGAAAAATTTGAGATATTGATAAGAAACATCTTTTTCCGGATTGCCTCCATGTTTTCTGTGCTCTTCTATTGTTGCTTGTCCCCCAGAGAAGGCATATTTCTTTATTTTGTTTTCAACTTCTTTTTCTGTGTCTGACAGGAAAATTTGGGTTCTTTCTGAGGAACTCATTTTAACTCCTCCTGTCAAAGAAGGAACAAATTTAGCATGCAAGGCAGCAGGTTTTTCAAAACCAAAATCCTTATGGCTAGCAATGTCTCTTGTAAGTCTTATGAAAGGGTCTTGATCTATCCCAACAGGGACCACAGAAAGATGTTTTCCTCTCATGAATTGAGGAAATAAAATATGTGCTGCCTGCATAGCAGGATAAAAGCTCCAGCCAATATTATTTTCCGGTTTTAAGCCAAAAACTGCCCTTGCTTCCGAGTAAGTTATTCTTTTTGCAGTTTTTGCAGCATACTTGTATATTTTTGTGAAAACAAAATCTTCAAAGATAAAAGTCTTTCCTGGCTTAAATCCTAAAGCAATCAAATCCAAGATATTATCTTCTGAAAATTTTAATGCGTCATCAAAACTTAATTTGTCTTTCACATAAAATTTTTCATCATCTGAGATTGGGATAAAAACCTCACAGTTGAATTGCGATTGCAAAGATTTCGCGACTAAGAAAGGAACTAAATGCCCGAGGTGCATTTTTTCGCTCGGTCCTCTTCCAGTTATAATAGAAACTCTTTTTCCTTTTTCAGAATTATCGAGCCATTTGTCAAAATCTCTGTGAGAGAAATAAATTCCTCTCCTTAGCAAAGGATGGCATTTCTCAATTTTTTTCCGTATTCTTTCTGAAATAGGGCTTGTCCCAAATTCTTTAATCAGCTTT
>CAYHEN010000037.1:0-5806 GCA_964355745.1 Candidatus Woesearchaeota archaeon | reverse complement strand
GGATGTGTTCATAATAATCAATGATACAGATGGCAAGAGAATGCCAAGACTTGAACTGAAAGAAAGATTGAGAAGCATCATTTATCAGTATGTTGGAGAAGCATCTGCTATTGCAGGAGTGAAGAATAAGCTGTCTCCGCAGGTTTATCTTTTGACTGATTTTTGGGAATCTGTAAAAGACGCTCATCCTGTTATTTTCACTTTTATCAGGGACGGAATTCCTATTTACGATAGGGGAACATTCATGCCATGGAAAGCTCTTTTGAGAATGGGAAAGCTTAAACCAAGCCCAGAAGCAATTGACATGTTCATGTCTATGGGAGACAAGACAGTCAAGAGAGTCAAAAATGCATTGCTGGACGTTGTTGTTAATGAAATCTTTTGGGGAGTTACAACCCCCAGCCAAGCTTTGCTTATGCTTTACGGACTTGCGCCTCCAACACCAAAACACGTTGCAAGTGATATGAAAAAGATATTTGTTGACAAGGAAAAAATGCTTGAAAAAAAATATATTACTATCCTTGAGAAAGTTATCGGAATTTACAAAGACTATGAACACGAAAAGATAAAAGAAATTTCAGGAGAGCAGGTAGACAAACTTGTTAAAGATACAGAAGATTATCTGAAGAGGCTTAAAGAGCTTAGAGAACAGATTGAAAAGAGAAGCCAGGAAAAAACAATTGAGCAGATTTACAAGGATGTTTTTACTCTTTTGAAAGCCATGTTGGGAAACAAGTCACAGGAAACAATAATTGAAGAATTTGAAAATCAGCTTGTAAAGAAAGCAAAGTTCTCCCCCCAGCATTTGAGAATTCTAAAAGACATTGTTCACGCAAGAGCAGAATTTAAAAAGGGAAAATCCGATATACATAAGGTTGATGAAGCAAGAAAAAACGCATCTATTTTGATAAACGACATAATAGAATACAATCAAAGATGTGACTTGGCTTCCAAAAATAAAAAGGAATAAACTAAAATGTTAGAAAGTATTTTGTTTTATCTCAATCTTTTGAGCAAGGTTTTTAATCTTAACCATGTTTTTCTGAATTTGTCGCAGTTAGTGCTGAGCAGAGTTAATAATTTTTAATAATTCTTTATCCAATTGAATACTTTTTTAAGTTGTAACTGATTATCATAATATATGAAATACTTATTTGTTGCTGGAAGAAATGTTGAATTATCTGTTGCAGAAATAAAATCTTTTCTTGAAAAAGAAAAAATTCCGTTCAAAGTAATTTCAATAGTTAAAAATGGGATTTTAATTGAAACTGGGAGAATTTTGAGAGAAATTATTGACAAGTTTGGGGGAACAATTTCAATAGGAGAAGTTTTAACAGGCGGAACAACAGAAAAAATCGTTAACGATTTAGATAACAAATCTCTTCATAATGCAAGAAAAAATAAGCTGAATTACACTGTTTTTGACTTTAATGGGAAAGATTCAGAACGCATTTTGTTTTATTTAAAGAACAGATTCAGGAGAGAAGGATTAAAAGCCACAGAAAAAAAGCTGACAGGAAGAATAAGCCTTCAAAACGGAAAAGAGGTTTCAAAAGTTTCTTCAAGTTTAATTGATGAGCAATATTTTGTTTTTGAAAATAATTTTGGAAAAATAATAGAAGAAACTGACTATGAAAAAATTGAGAAAAGAGACATGGGAAAGCCTGTGAGAAGAAGCGAACTTTCTATTTCCCCGCGATTGGCTAAAATTTTAATAAATTTATCAAAAGTCAAAGAAGGAGAAATTCTTCTGGATCCTTTTTGCGGGATAGGAACAATCTTGCAGGAAGCACTTTTGCAGAACATAAAGGTTGTTGGGATAGACAAAGACAAGAAAGCAATTGATTGTGCAGAATTAAATTTAAAATGGTTTAATTTTCCAAGGAACAATTATAAATTAATTCATGGGGATTCATCCAAAATTCAAATTCATGAAATTAATGGAATTGCTACAGAGCCAGATTTAGGAGAACTTCAGAAAAAAATGCCTTCTGAAGAAAAGGCAAAAGAAATTATAAGAAATTTTGAAAGCTTAATGGTTAAGGTTCTTAAAAATCTGAAAAAAAATGTCAGACAAAAGGCAGAGCCTTTAGCTAATTCGTCTGCAAGCAGCCAAATTAAGGGAAGAATTGTTTTTACTGCTCCCTTAATCCAAACAGAAAAGAAAAGAGTTTCCTGCGATTTCAAAAAAATAGCATTTCAGATAGGAATGAAGATTGCGAAAGGATTTCCAATAGATGAATTCAGGGAAAATTCTATTGTCGGAAGAAGCATTGTTGTATTAGAGAAGTAAAGAGAAACTTTAAAAACTGTTTTTCTTGATGTTAATATATGGAAACAAAATCTGGAAAATTTTGTTTGCATCAAATTTAAACAAGAAGCTAAAATTTTATGGAAGCAAAAATTATTCAATTTAGGCGGGGAAGAAAAACAATAATTGAAAAACATTTTTTAATAGAAGTAAAAGGAATTTCAAGCAGAAAAGATGCAGAAAAGCTCATTGGAAAAGAGGCAGTATGGACAAGCCCAGCCGGTAAAAAAATAAAAGGAAAAATTTCTGCGCCTCATGGAAACAAAGGACTTGTAAGGGCAATATTTGAAAAAGGACTGCCAGGACAGGCAGTAACAGCAAGAGTGGAGATAAACTAAAATGGCAATGCGAAGAGCATCAGCATATTCAAAGAAGCACGTTGTTCCATATACAAGGATAAGCAAGAAAAGACAGAAGGCTTATGTAAAGACAGTTCCACCCTCTAAAATCGTGAAGTTCAGCATGGGAAACATAGATTTGTATGAAGCAGGAAAATTTCCCCATGTCTTGACATTAGTTACTACTGAACCAATCCAGATAAGGCAAAATGCCCTTGAAGCATGCAGGCAGTTCATAAACAAAAAGTTAGATGAAAAATTAACTGGACAGTATTTTTATAAGATTATTCCTTTCACTCACCATATTCAGAGGGAAAACAAGATGCTTACAGGAGCAGGAGCAGACAGAACACAAAAAGGAATGCAGTTGTCTTTTGGAAGGACTATTGCAAAAGCAGCTATTCTCAGGCAAAATGACGGGATAATGTTTATTGCTGTTGCCAATCCAAAAGCAACTTCTTTTGTCAGGCATGTTTTGAAGCAGATAAAATCAAAGCTTCCCTGCAAGACAAAGATAAATTACGAGTTTAAGGGATAATTAATAATTACAGATTTATCTCTTCATTTCCCAAACACCGTCTTTATTTTGTGTCATAGGTATGGTATTTGGGTCATTCATTATACTTCTTGCTTCTGTTCTTGATATAGAATAAGCTTCTCCAAGTATTTGATATGTTCTTCTTTTTAATTCTTCTTCATCTTCTTGTGTAGGAAAACCATATTCATGAAGAGATTCGGCTGTAGGTATATTTCTATTTATAAAAGCATGTCCAAATTCATGAGAAATGGGTTCATTTGGATTAAGTTTAGCTTTTTGGTTGAGTACAATCTCGTCTAAAGTATTTTCTAAGGCATCTATTACTCTTTGTGCTGTTTCAGGGTAAGTTCCATTAGCATAGTAATACTCTCCTGGGAAAACTGCATCTACTCTTTCTTGTTTTAATTCTGGTTCAGAAATAACATTAGATATATCATTCTTTCTTTTAAAACGAAAGCCAATAAAACTTCCCATTAATCCTAATCCAAGTATCTGACTTCTATACATCTTACCTAACCTTGATTTTTTCATTTCTTCTTTAGATAAAAACTCTTTTTAAATCTTTTCTTTTTTTACTTCTTAGTAGTAACAATAGAAATCTTTATAAAGTCTGAATTTGTTGAATTATTATGGCATTAGAAGATAAAACAAAAAACTATGAACCTGAGAGATACAGGTATGCTGCAGCAGCAGCTCAATTTCTTCAGAAAAAAGATGTAAATTCTACCAGAAAATGTCTGGATAATTTAGTTGTTGATATGGGTGCTACTGATTCGGATATTCAAGAAGGTATGGTATGGAATGCCTATAAGGGAGACCCTAAGAGAACTGTTGAAGGTATAGCAAGAGGTGTTCAGATATATGCAGGAAAATATCAAGAAGCACTTGGAAAAAAGACAATGAATGAAATGTTTAAAAGATATTCTCCAGAGTTTGATAAATATTTAAAACCAGAACAGAAGGAAAAAGCAAAGAATGTCTTTGGTAAATTGGGAGATAAGACTTATGTATCTATATTAAAAGAAGTTAAGAAACTTATGAAAGTTATTAATGATGAAGAGGAATTATACAGCGAGGAAGAGAAAGAAAAAGCACAAAAAGAATTTGAAAACAAATATGCTGATGTTTTTAATACAATACAGGAATATGAAGAGATTAGAATAAGCAGATTAATGCCTTCAATAAGAGAAAGTACAATCAAAGATAATGTTAATAGCAGATTTGCAGTAGAAGAAAAGAAAGAAGGTGATTAGGGGTGGAAAATATGCTGGGAGTGATGACACTCACAGGATTAATTGTTTTTGGAATAGGATTAATAGCCAAAAACAGAACCATTCATAATGTTGGAGCAGGAATATTCCTTTCTGGTGCTTCAAGATATTTAGATAATAATCCTATCCTACATTTTGATTAACTAATTCAGCCATTACTCTCATGAACTCCTGGGTTTTTTCCTGCCAGTCATCTATCTCCACTCCTTTTAAGTCAGTAGTTTCCCCATGAGAGATTTTTTTATGAAGAATCAGCAAATCTCTGTACCATATTACATATTTCATTTTTAATCTTCCGTTATTCACAAAAACTTCTTTTAAATCGATAGGAATGTGTTCTGGAGATGCAGGAGGAATTCCTGCTGAAATTAGCGCAGCGTGAGAGGAATCCACCATTGCCCAATACAAACCTTCAATGGAATTCAGTTCTGCTGCCCTGCTTCTTAAGTAATGGGTAGGGGCACGTTGCAGACAATTATAGATTGCTTCTGGTGTTGATTTTATCTTGCCGTTTAACAATAAGAACTTTAATGGCTCAAAAAACCCCGCAAAATCAATCATTGCTTCCCCGTATCTCAAAACGTTTAACACTACTGGATCACCACGCATCAAATCTTCCCACCAAGTGCTTAATTTTATTGTGTTGATATGCAAACTTTTTTGATAGGGATTATGTCTCAAAAGCTTGTCTAACTCTTCCCTATACCACGCAATCAATTCCTGATCCCAAATAATTGAAACATCGTCAATAATGATTATTACATCTATGTCAGAACCAGCAACAGCGCTTTGCTTTACAGAACTTCCAAAAAGCACAACAGATTTTATTATTTTATTAAAAGTTTCATATGCTTTTATAGCAAAATCCATTGCAATTTCTGATTCTAATTTTAACTGCAATGTCGGATATTTCTTTTTCTTTGCAGAAACCTTCTTTTCTTTTTCTCTCTTTTTTTCTTTAGCCATTTCTTTTTTCTGAAACGGATTTGCGAAATGCTTTCAAGCATTTCAGCCTCACCATCTTTTTTATTACTATGCTTCTCGTGTTTTTAAATATTGTTTTGTGATATATATGATTTTATTCCATCCCTCTTCCGCTCATACGAGAGCCTTCTGCTCCTTGTCTTTGCCCGCCTAATTCGCTAGGAAGACGAGAAAATCCTGCACCCCAAGTTTCATAATTTATCTGCGGAAGCATCATTCCATATCCAGAATAATAATCCTGCTGGAGTCCAATTGCCTGATTCCAGCGTGGAGCCATCTGCATAGAGTAAATAGGCGACCCAAGAGCCTCTAATGTTTCTTTGAATGGCGGAGTTTTAAAATGCTGCCACCAGTTTCCCGCTTC
>CAYHEN010000036.1:0-6300 GCA_964355745.1 Candidatus Woesearchaeota archaeon | reverse complement strand
GTGATGGGCTTGTCTTTTGTTTCTTTGTATGCAATTTCAAAGACAAGAACAGGGGCAGCGGTAGCAATACAGGAAATAATGGGGTTTCTTTCATGGAAAATTCTCCTTGTTATATTGGGGGTAGTTCTTCTCAGCGGAATAATTTCTTTTTTCCTGGTGAAAGTTTTAACAAGATTTTTTTCCCAAAGAATAAACAGGATAAATTATAGCCTTCTGTCAATCGCAACATTAATTTTCTTAGTAATAATTGTTTTTGTTTTCTCAGGATTTTGGGGCTTGTTAATCCTCATAGCCTCAACATTAACAGGAATTTATTGCAATTCTTTAAATGTAAAGAAAACACATATGATGGGCTGTTTGCTCGTTCCAACAATGATACTTTATATTCTATGATATAAATTCTTATAAACTATATTCCCTCAATAAAAAAATGAATTTTGGACAATTAGACTGGGGGAAGACAAACAGATTAGCTCAGATTTTCAAGCGTAATAAAAAAGGAGAATATCATACTGTTATGTTGGCTATGGATCATCCTTACTTTTATGGTCCCACTACGGGTTTAATTGATCCAAGAAAAACAATGCAACCATTAGTTCCTTATGCTGATGCAATAAGTCCTGCAAAAGGAACATTAGAATACTGTTTAGATGCAAAAGTTCCTGTACCAGTTATATTAAGGGTTACAGGAGGCAATAGCATGAGGATGCCAGACCAGCTTTCTGATGAAGAAATAATAACTTCTGTTGAAGAAGCAGTAAAATTAAATGCTGTTGGCGTATCTATTTCAGTCTACATTGATTCCCCTCATCAAAAGCAAACTCTAAAAAATTTAGGACAATTAGCAAACGAATGTAGTAAATATGGACTTTTAGTTTTAGGAATTACAGCAACAGGTGCAGAATTAAAAAAAAGATTAGAAGAAGAAAGCGATTCTAATAGAAATTACTTTGCTCATGCAGGAAGAATAATTCAAGAAAATGGGGCAAACATTGTGAAAACTTATTATACTAAAGGATTTGAAGAAGTTAGAGAAGGAATCCAAGTACCAATTGTAATTGCGGGGGGGAAAAAAGTCCCGGAATTAGATGCTTTAACTTATACCTACAATTCAATTCAAGCAGGAGCAGAAGGAATTGATATGGGAAGGAATATTTTTCAGGCAGACAATCCTGTAGCAATGATTCAAGCAATAAGTTCTGTTGTGCATAAAGGAAAAACTCCTCAAGAAGCATATAGATCCTATAAAGAATTATCCAAAAAGGAATAATCAAAATGAAAGTAGGCATGTATTATAACAACAATGATGTTAGAGTAGAAGAAATGCCTATTCCTCAAATTGGTGATAATGAGATTCTATTAAAAGTTATGGCTTCTGGGATTTGTGGTAGTGACTTAATGGAATTTCATAGAATTAAAAAGGCCCCTTTTGTTCCAGGACATGAATTATCCGGAATCGTAGAAAAAGTTGGTAAAGAGATTAAAGATTATGCTTCGGGAGATAGAATCTTTGCAACCCATCATGTTCCTTGCGATAGTTGTAAAGAATGTCTTAGAAGATACAAAACCCAATGCGAAGAATTCAAAAAAATAAATAATTTTGTTCCAGGAGGATTTGCAGAATATATTAAACTCACAGGAAGAAGTCTAAAAACAGGAATTATTAAACTTCCAGACAGCATGTCTTACGAACAAGCTACCTTTATTGAACCGGTGGGAACTGTTGTTGAAGTATCTGAGTCACTAAAAGGAGATTCAGTACTTGTTTTTGGGTGTGGGGTAGCTGGAATTCTTCATATGCAGATTTCAAAAGCATTTGGAGCAGGCACAATAATCGCAACAGATATCAATGAATATAGGCTTAATCTTGCTAAAGAATTTGGAGCAGACCAAATAATTAACTCTAAAGAATATACCCCCAAACGTTTAAGAGAAATAAATAAAGGAAGATTAGCTGATAGAGTTATAATCTGCACCGGAGCAAAATCAGCTACAGAACAAGCTTTTGAATCTTATGAGCAAGGAGGCAAGATAATATTTTTCGCGACACCTCCTGAAAATGAAAAAACAGAAATAGAATGGTATACTCATTGGAGAAATGGTTTGACTACAAAAGTAACTTATGGTGCGACCCCAAAATCTAATCAAACAGCCTTTGAATTAATTAGGCATAATGTAATTAATGTTGATGGAATGATAACACATAAACTTCCTCTTGAAGAAATTTTGCAAGGATTTAAGTTAGCTAGTAAAGGAGAAGGACTTAAATTCATAATTAAATTTGGAAAGTAAACTAAAAAATGTCTGAATATCCCGCACTAGACCATTTTGCAATAACAGTCAACAATCTCCAGAATTCTATTACATTTTACGAAGCTAATTTTGATTTTGAAAAAATAGAGGAATCTGATAAACCAGATTTTAGATTAAAAAAAGCCTTAATGAGAAGAGGCAGTTCTAAATTAGAATTAATAGAACCATACATCCAAAAGGAATCACAAACAACTGAAAAAAATAAAAAAGATTTGCAATATTTTTTAAGAAAGCCGGGAGCAAATCATCTCGCATTTATAACTCTGGACATAAATTCTTTTTATAACAGATTAAAGAAGAATGGTGTTGAATTTGTAAGTGAGCTCAAAACAAACTTTTTTTTCTGTTTGGATTTAGATAATACTCTAATAGAAGTTAAAGAGAAAAAATAAAGTCTGCCTTCTAATCCCAACAATTCTTTTTTATTTACTAAAAATAGTTTAAATAAAAAGATTTATTTAGTATTGGTGATTTGTTAACTCACAAGGAGGTGAAAAAATGGCAACTGAAAAAGAGATGAACCAGTCTAATTTCATAAAGATTGCTAAAGAAATCAACGCTTTTGCAGAAGTTATTAGGTCTAGGCAAGACCAAAAACAGGTTATAATTGATGACTTCAATAAAGAGCGTAAAAGATACCGGGCCGGGAAAATATCTAAAAAAACTCTCGCAGCTTCTGTACCAAGAGTCAGAAAAGAACTTCAGCGTCTCAATAATGAGATAAGAAGAAATATAAGAAACCTGCACAAAACAGCAGACAGGGCAAAGAATTTTGCTTCAAGACAAATTCCTAAGAATTTCAAGGTAGCTGTTTCAGGTATAACTCTTGCCGGCGGAAAGAGAAAGAAACACAGAACACATCACAGGGCTAGTAAGAAAACAAAGAAGTAAATTAATTTTTTATTTTTATATTTTTTAATTTATTTTTAAATAACAACAATTCCAATTATATAAAATAAAAGTAAAAGAGTTGAAATAACTAAAGATATAATAGCAAAAATTCTTCTTTTATATTTAACAAGAGAGATAATCGATATAACAATAGTGAATATTAATAGGATTAAAAAAATTAAATTCAATAAAAATGAAATAACAAAAAAGGATATTATCAATAAAAAAAGCATTACACTAAAACCTATTCTTAAGGAATACCAGATAAAATCTCTTTTCGTCTTTTTTTCTGCCCTCTTTTTCATAAATATTATAATAACAAGTTAATTTTAAACTTTTCGTTAGAACCACTTATCAATGCTTTCTTGTTTTTCTAATTCTTTTCCAAAAATACTGTCTATATTTTCTTTTATTATTTGAAGATTTTGTTTTATATAGTTAGATAAGTTATATCTCTCTGCTAACTCTAATGCCGGCTCTAAATATTTTCTAATTCCTCCTTCATTAATTGTAAAAATAATTTTTCCCCCGCATTTCTGGCAAATTCCTGTCAGGGGAGGACGCCTCATAATCTCATTGCAGGAAACACATCTGAACCCCTGCATAGAAAATTTTCGCAAATTACCTTTCAAATCTTTTAAGAAATGCCTATCAATAATTAACTTCGCTGTGTCAGAAGTGTCTACTGCTCGTATTTTTTCCACTAAATCCATCTGATGGTGAACCTTATCTTGCATTGTCGCAAGTAGTTTGTAAGAAGAACAGATAACTCCATCATTGAAATTGTCTGTATCATGGGTATGTCCAATTCCGACAAAAGGATTTTTTCCTTCCTTCAAAAATAATTTAACATTAGGAATATTTTTCACTTCTGAAGAATGTTTCCCTTGTTCAGCTAACTGATAAAGTTCGAGAGGATATTCATTTGTAAGTTCAAAGTCAAGAATTGCATCATCAACTTCCCCTGCATCAATTTTTGAGTTCAAAACAAGAGGAGCATCTTGTGTTCCTCCTCTATGACTTGGAAGAAACTTTCTTGAGAAATTTAACAAAACATCTCCTAAAAGCATAATTGATGCTTCATCTCCGTCGCAATCCCTTCTTATTGCAGCATGCATATAAGGACTTGCCATAAGTCCAAGAGTATTTGAAAAACCAATAAACCTGCAGATAACTCCTGCGCAATTGTGCGGCGCCATACAAACCCCAATTTGCCCAACCAAATCTTCTCTCTTTTTAACATTGTAAAAAGGTTCAAGCCCGTAAAAATCCGTCAATAAAGAATCAACAAAATTGCAGACTCTTACAAAAACGTCATCTGCTCTTTCATCAATAGATTCGGTGGAACTTGGAAGAATAACATCGTGAGGCATCAATTCAAGAATTTGATTTTCGTCTCTCAATTCCTTTCCGTAAATATCTTTGTCATAACCCAATTCTTTTAATTTTTCCACCCCCACAAAAACTTCTTTGGGCTTGAAAGAAACAATAGGTAGTTCTGTTGCATCAAATCTTATTGTTCCATCTTTGTTAACTTGGAGGTTGTAAGTCGCTCTCAACATTCCCTTGCAGATATTTTCTATATCATGATTCTGAGAAGACGTTCCTCTTATCCCTTTAATCAATGGAGGAATATCCAATTTCGAAAGTTTTAACTTTTCTACAGCCTTGTCAAAATAATATCTCACATCAATGTCTTTTGTCTGGTAAGTTTGAACAAGATTATGTTCTTTGCATACTTCCAAAGAGGATCTGCCACATTCTGGGCAATAAAAAAATTTTCTGGTTTCTTTTCCGCAACTTTCACAACTTGGATAAATTGTTTCTTTTTTGCAGTTTTCACAATAATAAGAAGGAAAACTACTCCTCACAACTCCTTCTCCACATGCTGCCTGCACACTTCTCAACCTTCCTCCTTCTCTTCCAACAGGAAACAAAATATTAGGGCTTCCAACTAATTTCCTAAGTTTCGCTTTTTCAGGCCTTCCCATTCTTGCCCCGATAAATTCTCCTGCTTTGTCTTTAATCACAAACTCTGAAACAGAATTGATTATTTCCAAAACACTCTTTTCTAAAATAAATTTATCTTCATTTACAAAATCAGAAAGGGAGGTTTCTTTATTAAAAATTGAAATGTCAATCCCAAGATTCATAAGCAAGGCCTTGCTGTTTTTTTCATTCAATACAACATTTTCTATTGTTACATCATGTTCAATTCCTAAAAGCTCCAATGCTCTTTTTCCGACCCTAAATTTTTCCTGTTCTGTTTTCCCATAAGGAAAAATTATCTTTTCATTTATTCTTGAAGCCTTAAGCCATCTCACAAGTTCAAAAAGCTCTTCTTTGGAAATTTGTGTCCAATAAAAAATATAACCTGGGTGAAGAGAGATGTTAAAATTCCTGCTGAGTTCAATTGCTTTCTCAACAGAAATATCAAAGCAGTTTATTTTCTTCTCTGTATCTGCATCTTTTTGTCTTAATTCCAATTTCCACCATTCTTCCACATATCCTGGTTTGATTAAATTAGAATTTCTGTTTGCAACATCGCTAAAAGGAAATAAAATGTCTCCAAGATAGATTATTTCCTCCACATCAGCATATAATTTTTTGGCTTCCTCTTTTGTTTTTATTTTTCTCACACTACCATTGAACAATTTTACAATAGGTCCATCAATAGTATCGCAGGAAGTTACAACACACCCTTTTGTCGGTTTTTCTATTTTTAATTGGGTTCCTATTGCAATAAAAGAATCAGTAATTCCCATTGTTGCAGGATGCAGAGAAGTTGCACTAAAGCCAGAAGTCCTTCCTCTTCCATATCTGAATCTAAATGCCCCTGATTTTGAAGGGTGTCCGAATACAGGCCTTCCAGCAACTAAATCTTGGATATATGTTGGAGAATCATCTGTTTTTCCAACTTCTCTTCTTTCATGCAGTTTTACATAATCTTCAAGAAAATCAAAGCCAGTAGATTTGAATCCTTTTGTTTTTAATTCTTTTAAAAGTCATAATCCCTTTTTGGCCTATTGTCCGACTCCTACTGAAAAAATAAGGCAAGACGGCCCCCTAACTATATTACTGTCTACGCTAGGCAGT
>CAYHEN010000035.1:0-6847 GCA_964355745.1 Candidatus Woesearchaeota archaeon | reverse complement strand
TTCCGATCTAAGGTTTATGGGTTGAAAGAGAAGAAGAAAAAGACCTTGGACTAAAGAACAAGGCAGACATTGAAAAGTTTGGAATTTTGAATTTTGTCGAAGCATGCAGAAAAAGAATTGAAAAGTTTTCTAAAATACAGACAGAGCAGTCTATAAGATTAGGACAATGGATGGACTGGGAAAATTCCTACTACACTATGACAGACAATAACAATCTGCATAATTGGTTTTTGATTAAAACTTATTTTGACAAAGGATGGCTTTACAAAGGAAAAGATTCAGTACCTTGGTGTTGGCGTTGTGGCACTGCCAGTTCAAAGCACGATATTGTCACAGAAGGTTACAGAGAAGTGACTCATCCTGCATTATTCATAAGATTTCCTGTCAGTGGAAAAAACAATGAATATTTTTTGATTTTCACAACAACGCCATGGACAGTTCCTGCTAATGTTGCAATTGCAGTAAATGAGAATGTAATTTATGTAAAAGCAGAACAAGAAGGAAAATCTTATTGGCTTGCAGAAAAAAGACTAAATGAACTAAAAGGAAGTCATAAGGTTATTGAAAGGAGAAAGGGAAAACTCCTTGAAGGAATGGAATATGAAATGCCTTACAGAATTTTTTCAGAACAAAAAAATTCGCCTCACGAAGTTGTTCTCTGGGAATTGGCTTCTGAAGAAGAGGGAACAGGAATCGTGCATATTGCCCCTGGTTGCGGTGCAGAAGATTATGAGCTAGGAAAGAGGTTGCATCTTCCTGCAATTTCTCCATTGGATGAAGCAGGAGTTTATAAAAAAGATTTTGGAACTTTCTCAGGGAAGAAGTATTCTGAAGTTAACAAGGAAATTCTGACTGATTTGGATAAAAAGGGTTTTTTGTACAAAATAGTTCCTTACAAGCACAGATATCCTCATTGCTGGCGTTGTGGAGAAGAGCTGGTTTTCAGGCTTGTTGAAGAATGGTATGTCAAATGCAATGAAATAAGAAAAAAATTAATTGAAGAAAACAGAAAAGTCAAATGGTTTCCTGAATATGGAAAAATCAGGCAGGAAGACTGGTTTAAAAATATGGGAGACTGGCTCATATCAAGAGAGAGATATTGGGGATTGCCTCTTCCAATTTGGGAATGCAAATGTGGAGAGGTTTTTGTTGCAGGCAGTTTAAAAAAGCTGAGAGAAAGGGCAACAGACAAGAAGAAAGTCGATAATCTAAAAGAGATTCATCGTCCATGGATAGATGAAATCAAAATCAAATGTTCTAAATGTGGAAAAGAAGTTGAGAGAATTAAAGATGTGGGAGACGCGTGGCTCGACGCAGGAATTGTTCCTTTTTCAACATTGAATTATTTAACAGACAAAAAATATTGGAATAAATGGTATCCTGCTGATTTGATTTCAGAGAGCATGCCTGGACAATCTCGTGGATGGTTTAATGCATTGATGTGGGCGAGTGTTGCTATAACAGGAAAGGCGCCTTACAAATCTCTCTTCGGATATGAAACATTAAAAGACGAGAAAGGAGAAGAAATGCACAAGAGCAAAGGAAACGCGATTTGGTTTGATGATGCTGTTGAAAAAATAGGCGCAGACCCGATGAGATTGCTTTATTGTTTACAAGACCCAAGTCAAGAGTTAAGATTTGGGTACAATGTTGTCAAAGAACCGACAAACAATTTAACTATTTTTTATAACATAAGTAAATTAATAGAAAAATCAAAGAAGCAAAACAAATTTAATATTGAAGACAAGTGGGTATTGAGCAGACTAAATTCATTGATAGTTAAGGTCACAGAGGAAATAGAAAATCTGCATCTCTATATTGCTATGAGAGCTCTGCAAAACTTTTGGTTGGTGGATTTCTCAAGAGGTTACATCCAAATGATAAGAGACAGGCTTGCTGAGAATGATGAAACTGCAAAATATGTTTTGGAGGAAGTTTATCTTTCTCTCTTAAAATTAACTGCACCAATGATTCCTTTTCTCACAGAAAAAATATGGCAGAATTTAAAAGAAAAGAAAATTGTGAAAGAAGAATCGGTTCATTTGACTGATTGGCCAAAAGCAGAAAAGAACAAGATAAATAAAAAGCTTGAACAAGAATTTGATATAACCTTAAAAGTAATTGAACTTGGACTCGCAGAAAGAGATAAAGAAAAAATTGGATTGAAATGGCCACTCGCGAAATCTATTGTGCATTCTGTAGGAGATTTAACAGCATCACAAGCAATTATTGTGAGACAGCTTAATGTAAAAAGGGTTGAGCTTAAGAAAGGTAATGAAAATAAAGTTGAATTAGACACAGAAATTACTCCTGAACTCGAAGCAGAGGGATATGCAAGAGAAATGTCAAGGCAAGTTCAGTCCTTCAGAAAAGAGCTTGGACTGAAAAAAGATGATGAAATAGAGCTTTTTATCTTTTCCGGTGATGAATTGAAAAAAATGCTGGAGAAATTCAGGAAATTTTTGATGGAAAGAACAAATTCTGTTAAATTAGAAATTTTTTCTGAAAATGTTACGACTAACAAGGAAAGATTTAAAAAGAATATCGATTTTAGAATTAAAGATAAAAGAGGTATGATAGCGATAGTGAAAAAATAATCACTTGCTAATGAAACAAATAATTTACTCTTTTACCATAACAATCTTTAAAAAGAAAAAACCCTAAACAAAAACAATGATTGTCAAAGACGAATTTTTAAGCAGGTTGAGAAAGATTTTTGATTTAAATCTTTATGAAGTTAAAGTGTGGGCTGCTTTGCTGTCTCGTGGAACGTCGACAGCAGGAGAATTAAGCAGTATCTCTGACGTACCAAGAAGCAGAACATATGACATCCTGGAAAGCTTGGAGAAAAAAGGATTTATTCTTATGAAATTAGGCAAGCCAATAAAATTTGTTGCTTTGAAGCCAGAAGAAGTCGTTGAAAGAGTAAAAAAGAACCTGATAAAATATGCAAAAGAAAAAACAGAGAGATTGGAAAATCTTAGAACCGATGAAGTTCTTGAAGAATTGAATTCTCTATTCACAAAAGGAATAAAATTTGTCGAGCCGTCTGATTTATCTGGTAGTATAAAGGGGAGACAGAATTTATACAATCATTTAGATATGATGTTAAGAGGGGCTGAAAAATCAATAACGATTGTAACAACAAGAGACGGACTTAACAGAAAAATGGAGGCAGTAATGCCTACCCTAGAAAAATGCAAAAAAAGAGGAGTTAGAATAAGAATAGCTGCTCCTGTCGATAACAGCAATTTAAAAGTTGCAAAGGAATTCAAAAAAGTTGCAGAAGTTAAGGATATAGAGGGCAGGATGAAAGCAAGATTTATTATTATTGACGGCAATCAGCTCATGTTCATGCTCCTTGATGATGAAAAATTCCACCCTAATTATGACGTCGGAATTTGGATTAACACAGAATTCTTTTCTCAGGCATTAGAACAGATGTTTGAAGTAATGTGGAAGGAATTGAAATCAATAAAATGATTTTTTATCCCTGCGCTCGTCTTTCGGGCCGGACAGAAGGAATTAAAAATTGTAAAATAATTCTTGATACAGAAAGTTTATAACTCAATTCTTATATAATTTTTTATGAAAAGATTACAAACATTATTGGGGGCCGGGGGATTTGCATTAGCTACGGTGCTATCTACAACTTCTGCATATGCTGATTATAGAAATTTGAATTCTTTTGATGAGGGAGTTTTTGCATTTGGTGATGTCGACAATGATGGATTAACTGATGTGGTTGTTGCAATGGGTCCAACTGTCACTTATTTCAGGAATACTGGCTCAACATTTGAATATAAACAGTTTGTTTATAAGATGGATAAAAAACTTTATCAAAAAAACAAAAAAAAAGTTTATATCCATTTAACACCGAACAAAAAGGGGGGACTATCTTTAATTATAATATCTCCTTTAGGAATCGGGGTGTATAAAAATTATAAAGATGGATTTAAACAACTTAGAGAATTCAAATTTTTAGAACCGGAGTGGATTGAAGATGAACAGCCTCCATTAAAAAATTTGGTATCTAGATAAAATCACATCTCTTCCATTATTTCTATTCCTAAAAGATAAAGGGAATTTTTCAAAACCTGCCTGAAAGAACTTACAAGGGCTAATCTAAATGATTCGTTATCTGAATTTATAACAGGACAGGAATGATAAAATTCATTGAACAATTGGGAAAGTTGATAAGAATAATTTGCAATAACAGAGGGATTCATATTATTGTAAGCATTTGTTACAATGTCTTTGAATTGCAACAATTTCTTTATTAATTCAAATTCTGCTTTCTCCAGCTGTTTTTCTATTGAAAATCGTTTCCTTTTCTTTGCCTTTTTTAAAATGCTTGAGGCACGTGCATAGCTGTACAGAATATATGGGCCTGTGTCCCCATCAAAACTAATTGATTCTTTAGGATTAAAAATCATGTCTTTCTTGGCATCAATCTTCAGCAAAAAATATTTTATTGCAGAGAGAGCAATTTTTAAACTTCTTGATTCAATTTCCTTTTTTGGAAGTTTATATCTTGAATTTAATTCTTTCTTTACTAAATTTTGAACCTCGCCTATTAAATCGTCTGCGTCAACAATAGTTCCTTCTCTTGATTTCATTTTTCCCTCTGGAAGGTTTACCATACCATAAGAAAGATGCATGAATTTGCTCTTAGAATAACCCAATCTGTCAAGTATAGAGAACAAAACATCAAAGTGGTAGTTCTGCTCATTACCAACAACATAAATGGATTTGCTTAGATTAAATTTTTTTAATTTTAAAATTGCTAGATACAAATCCTGTGTCATGTAGACAGAAGTTCCATCTGGTCTTAACAAAACTTTTTCATTTTCAGGCAAATCGAAAACAACAGCACCATTTGTGTTTTTCCTGAAAATTTTCTTTTTAAGCCCTTCTAAGACAATATCTTTGCCTTTTGTATAAATTTCGCTTTCATAATATTGTTTGTCAAAATTCACCTTGAATTTTTTGTAGGTCTCTTTAAATCCATCTAGAACCCATTTGTTCATTTTTTTCCAAAGTTCAATTGTTTCTTTGTCTCCTGTTTCCCATTTTCTCAGCACTTCATAAGCCTCTTCTTCCAACTTTTTATCTTTTTTTAGAGCTTCATTGAACTTGACATAAAAATCTCCAACAAAATGGTCTGTCTTTTTGTCTGGTTTTTTATTTTTCCCATATTTTTTGTAAGCCAGCATTGATTTACAAATATGAATTCCTCTGTCATTGTTTAAATTTGCTCTTATTACTTTTTCTCCATTGAATTCCAGTATTCTTGATATGCTTTCTCCAATTGACATATTCCTTAAATGCCCTAAATGAAGAGGCTTGTTTGTATTAGGAGAGGGAAACTCCACCATTGTTCTTTCTGCTTTTGATAATTTTTGACTCCCGAACTTGCTCTTTTTAGCAGAAATTTCTTTTATCAAATCTTTTGCAATTTTTTTCTTGTTTAAAAAGAAATTAACATAGGGACCATTTGACTGAACATAATCTATGGTTTCTGATTTAGAAATATGATTCCTTATTTCCAATGCGATTTTTGATGGATTGTCTTTTAATTTCTCTTTCAGTGAAAAACACGGGAAAGAATAATCCCCTAATTCAGAAGATGGAGGAGTTTCCAAACTATTTTCAATTTCTTCTGCTTTTAATTCTATCTTTAAATCTACAAGAGCTTTTTTAAGAAGTTTTGCTATTATCTCTCTCATAAGATATAAAAACAAATATACATTATAAATATTATGAATAAATACGATTTGATAATTATCGGAGCAGGACCAGCTGGTTTGACAGCAGGAATTTATGCTGCGAGGTACAGGTTGAATGTTTTGGTTATAGGAAAGACTCTCGGTGGATTAGCAGGCATTGCACACGAGGTTTGTAATTTCCCTTCAATAGAAAAAATATCAGGAGCAAAGCTCATGCTGGAAATGATTGAGCAGGCAAAAAAACTCGGCGTTGAAATAAAGAACGAAGAGGTTATTGAAATAAAAAAAGGATTTGAAGTAATTACCTCAAAGAGCAAATATCAGACAAAAAAAATAATCATAGCAGCAGGAAGAGAAAGAAGAAAATTAGACTTGAAGAGAGAAAAAGAATTTGTCGGAAAAGGTGTGAGTTATTGTGCGACATGCGATGCAAATTTCTATAAAGGAAAAACAGTTGCTGTTGTTGGGGGAGGAAATGCTGCTCTCAACACTGCGCTTCTGCTCGCAAGAATGGCAAACAGAGTCTATATGATTTACAAGCAAACCAAATTCATGAAAGGGGAAAAATCAAAAATAGAAGAAGTAATAGGAAGCGAGAAGATAAAACCAATTTTTAATTCAAATGTGACTAACCTTATAGGAAAAGAAAAACTAGAAGAAATTGAAATCAATGGCAAAGAAAAGTTAAAAGTTGACGGATTGTTCATAGAAGTAGGGAGCACTCCGAATTTAGAATTTGCCAAAAAACTGAAGGTTAAATTAGAAGGAGATTACATAATAGTAGATAAAAAACAAAAAACAAATGTTAATGGGATTTTTGCTGCTGGTGATGTTACAAATAATCCATTAAAGCAGATTGTAACTGCCTGTGCAGAAGGAGCAATTGCTTCTGACATGGCATACAAAGAATTGAATAATAAAAATATTCGCGACACTTTTCTAAAGAAAAGTGCGGGAGATAGGATTTGAACCTACGCAGGCACTAAGCCACAGGATCTTAAGTCCTGCCCATTTGACCGCTCTGGCACACCCGCATACTAAAATGACAAAAAGAAACTATATAAAAACTTTTAGAATTTGTATTTTTAGATACTTAAAGGAAGATTAAGCGAAAGAAA
>CAYHEN010000034.1:0-6862 GCA_964355745.1 Candidatus Woesearchaeota archaeon | reverse complement strand
CTGTAGGACTTCTTCAAGCTTACGCTAAAACTCAGCCAGACTTAAAAGAATCTTACAGGTTTACTAAACCCCTGTTTTTACGAGAAGATCCACATAGTATCACAAAATCTTTGGATAGCCCAGATATTTTAGGGCTATCTTCTTATATTTGGAACTGGGAATGGAACAAGGAATTAGCAAGAGAAGCCAGAGAGCAGCATCCTGATTCCCTTATTATTATGGGAGGGCCGCAAGTGCCAAATCGCTCCGAAGGCTTTTTTAGAGAGCATCCTTATGCAGATATCCTTGTTCATGGGGAAGGAGAGATTATCTTTTCTGAAATTTTGAGAGAGCGCCTTAAACAAAACCCAGATTATAAAAGGATCTCCGGAATCACCATAAATCAAGGTGGTAGCTCCGTAAAGACTGCCCCAAGACCAAGATTGCCAAGTGATGCATTTCCACCTTCACCATATCTAACAGGAGAATTTGATGATCTCTTAAGAGATTATCCTGATTTAGAATTCCATGTTACTTCAGAGACCCATAGAGGGTGCCCATTCTCCTGCACATTTTGTGATTGGGGTTCAGCTGTATTCACAAAAGTTCGTAAATTCTCAGATGAACGTGTTAAAGAAGAATATGATTGGACAGCCAGAAATAAGATTCCTTTAATATATAATGCAGATGCAAACTTTGGGCTTTTCGAAAGAGATGAAGAATTGACAGACTATTTGATTTCATTAAAAAAAAGAACAGGCTTTCCTAAACAATTAAAGGCAAATTGGGCTAAGAACTCGCATGATAGGTTGTCTAGCATGGCCAAAAAATTAACTGATGCAGATATGGGTATTGGTGTTACATTATCTCTTCAAAGCTTAGACCCTCATACTCTAGAACATATAAAGAGAAAAAATATCAAATTTGATGATTTTACACGTTTAGTTCAAGGATATAAGGAAGCAGGCATACCAACCTATACTGAATTGCTATTACCTCTTCCTGGTGAAACCTATGGAACCTTTACTCAAGGATTAGAAACTGTTTTTGATGCTGGTCAACATGATGGAGTCAATGTTTATTTATTAAGTCTGCTTCCAAACTCTGAAATGGGTACTCCGGAATATATTAAGAAACATGGAATAAAATATATGCGTTCTCCAATATTGCAGAACCATGCAACCCCCGGAGAAGACCCCTTTACAGAATATTCAGACCTTGTTATTGCAACAGATTCAATGCCTCCAGAAGATTTTCACAGAGCTTTTCTTTTTTCATGGGCAACCCAGGCATTTCATGTTTTAGGGCTTACACAGGATATTTCCATTTATTTAAAAAGTCAGGGAGTGTCTTACCGCAGCTTTTATGAACAAATGCTTGCAGCAAATCCAGATACAATAGCTGGCCAGCAAATAGCTGGTGCAAACAGATGCCTTGACAGAGCTTTAGGTGGCGGTGATTGGGGTGAAATAGATCAAAGATATGGTAATCTAACCTGGCCTCTTGAAGAAAAATCATTTTTAGATGTTGTTACAGGAGATCTTAATCTTTTTTACGGACAAGTTGAGGAAATGATTAATAGAAATTTTATTTCTATCCCGCACGATATTATTAAAAGGCAAATGTTAAGATTGAGAACTCCAGAAGAATTTAATGGGAATGTGAAAGAATATGCCAAAAAAGTAGTTTGGTTTGGAAGAAAGTTTGGGTTTGCTCTTAAGAATCTAGAGGGAAAATGCGAGGAAACCCAAGAACGAAATCAACCTCAGGGAACACCAATTATGCAGCGCAAATTATCTGATTTTGTGATATTATCATAACTTTTATAAAGGTTTAAGTTTAACTTTTACTAGCGAGAGAATTTTAGTATTAACTAAATATTAAATTTGAATTTATTACTTAAAATGACACTTCCTGCTTTTTAGGAAGGATCTATAAATTAAAAAACCAGAAGCACTACACTTACCGCGTACATAATCAATGTTAAAGAAAAGTAGAATATTGCTTATAGAACCACCTTTTCAGAAATTTATGGATTTTTCAAAAGCATACATCCCTTTGGGATTATTATCTCTTGCTTCATCATTGCAAAGACAAGGCCATATGGTACAAGTATATGATATGGATTATAATCCACAAGGAAAATCATTGCCCTTTATTGAAAAAATAGATCATTACCATGATTATCTTGATGGTTTGAATAATTGTCATCATCCTATTTGGAAAAGTTTAAATGATATAGTTAATGGATTTCAACCGGATATTGTCGGAATTTCTATGATTTCTACAAAACTTTTGAGTGGACTAAAAGCTGCAGAAAGATTGAAAAGAGGGGGTATAGAGACCGTTATTGCTGGAGGAGTTCATGCAACAATAGACCCGGAAGAAATTCTTGAAAATCAGTACATAGATAGTGTTGTTTCTGGAGAAGGTGAAGAAGTATTTGAAGAAGCAGTTGAAAAAAGAGGCATAGTCAGAGCACCAGTAATATTGGATCTTAATAAATTAGGTTGGATTGCTAGAGATAGCCTTGTTAATTTATCGCAATATGACCCCAAAGATTTGGGCATTGTTATGTCTTCAAGAGGTTGCCCCTATTCTTGTAATTTTTGTTGTTCAAATAGATTGTGGGGCAAAACTGTTAGAAATAGGGATATAAGTGATGTTGTCGCAGAAATAGAACATGTCCATGATAGGTATAAAGTTAATGATTTTTATATCGTAGACGACACATTTTCAATTAAAAAATCAAGGGTCTTAGAATTCTGTGAAAGAATGAAAGGAAAGGACCTTACATGGTCGTGTTTAACAAGAGTTAATACTGTGGATGAAGAGCTTGTTCATTCAATGAAAGAAGCTGGTTGTCGCATGGTCAAGGTTGGTTTAGAAAGCGGGAGCGAAAGAGTTTTAGGGCTTATGAATAAAAAAATAAAAAAAGAGGATACAAGAAAGGCTGCAAGGCTTTTTAGAGAAAATGGTTTGTCTTGGATGGCATATTTTATTGTGGGCACACCAGGAGAAACTATTGAAGAAGTTAATGAAACTCTTTCATTTATTGAAGAGATTGAACCAACATTTATCAGTTTTTCTAATTTTACCCCATATCCCGGGACCGAATTTTACAGACAAATGGGTCTTGGAAGAATAGAATATCATAGATACAACCACCATAATGCAGTACAAACAGGACAGATCCCAAGTGAAAAGATACTTGAAGTAGCAAAATTTGCAGATGATTATAATAAAAATTCTAAAGAAAGACTTTTTGGCAAATAGCTATTCTAACTTTTTTTCAGTTTTCATGATTTCTTCAACCTTATTTAGAGCAGATTCTATGGTTTTATCCATATCGTAATACTTATATTCACCTAATCTTCCTCCAAAAATAACATTTGTGGATTTTTTTGCCTCATCAAGATACTTTAAATAAAGGGTATTATTTTTTTCATCATTTATAGGATAATAAGGAATTTTACTTTCATCAAAATCATCAGGATATTCAATAGTTATTACTGTTGTGGGTGTATCAAAAGACCCGAAATGTTTAAATTCAAGTATCCTGGTGTAAGGAGTTTCTGAATCAGTGTAATTCATTACTGGACAACCCATATAATTTTCAATAGGAAGCTCTTTAGTTTCATGTCTTAGGCTTCTGTATTCTAATTTTCCAAACTTAAATTTGAAAAACTCATCAATCCTGCCTGTAAAAACTATATTTCTAGCCAATGACATAAAATAATCTTTATCAGAAAAAAAATCAGTATTCAATCTAACTTCAAGACCTCCAAGAAGCTCTTCAAAAATTCTCGTATATCCGCCAACAGGCAATCCTTGATACGTGTGATCATAATAATTATTATCAAATGTAAATCTAACAGGCAGTCTTTTTATGATAAATCCGGGAATTTCTTCGCATTTTCTACCCCACTGTTTTTCAGTGTATCCTCTTATTAGTTTTTCAAATATTTCTTCTCCAACCAGAGCCTTGGCCTGTTCTGTAAAATTTGTTGGGATTCCTTTAAATTTTTGAGATTCTATTTTGGCTCTTGCCTCTTCAGGAGTTTTGATCCCCCACATTTGATAAAAAGTATTCATATTAAAAGGCAAATTATATAGTTTTCCTTTATAATTTGCCATGACGGTGTGTTTATATTGCCTAAATTCAACCAATTCGTTGGCATAATCCCAAATTTTTTTATTAGAGGTATGGAAAATATGGCCCCCATACATGGAAACATCAATTCCTGCTATCTTTTTGTCATAACAATTTCCACCAATATGATCTCTCTTATCTATAACAAGACATTTCTTATTACGTTTGGACATTTCTCTTGCAAAAACCGCTCCATAAAAACCAGCACCTACAATGAGATAATCATACTCCATTAGCATATTCTTTTTAATCTAGAAATAGATGAAAAAATGCTTTTAAAAAGATTATGAATTTACATCTTACTCCACCAATAAAATTAAAAATGGTGAATTTGTCCATGAAATTATGATAAAGAAAAGAAAAAAAACAATAAAGATAAATTTCAAATATTTTTGGGGAGGATTCGACCCCGAAAATAATTTTTATACTAATCTTCTAAGAAAAAAATATGATGTAATTATATCAGATAGTCCTAATTATCTGTTTTATTCTGTCTTTCCAGAAATAAGAGAGCAAAAAGATCTTTCAAAGGAAGGAGATTTTTTTAAAAAAATATCACCGCAATTATACTTATTAATGAGAAAAATTTATATCAGATTTAAAAATTTTGGAAATCCGAATAAACCTTTGACTCCTCAAGGAAATTTTGTAAAAATTTTTCATGGAGCAGAACACGTTATTCCTAATATGGATGAATGCGACTGGGCCTTTGGATCCCGTTTTGAAGAAGAAATAAAACATCCAAGATATATGAGGATACCTGCATATATGCTAAATGATTATATGCTGAAGGGTTTTGGAAGCCCAAATTTAAGAAGAAAAGTTGACTTTAAAAAAATAAAAAAAGAGAAAAAAAAATTCTGCAACTTTGTTTATTCTCAAGAAAATCTAGCTAGAAATAATTTTTTTAGAGAGTTAAGCAAATATAAGGGGATTGACGCTCCCGGGAGATGCATGAATAATATGCTCCCTATAGGTTCCTACATAAATCCAAGACAATCAAGAAGCTCTTCCACATGGGTTAAAGAAAAATTGAAATTTTTAAAACCCTATAAATTCACCATTGCATTTGAAAATCTTTCTTCTCCAGGATGGGTAACAGAAAAATTAACACAATCTCTTCTTGCAAACAGTATCCCTATATATTTTGGGCATCATGAAATAAAAAAGGATTTCAATACAAAAAGTTTTCTAAATTATCATGATTTTAATAATATGAAAGAATTTATAGAGCATATAATGAAAGTGGATCATGATGATAATCTCTATAAAGAATATCTGGAACAATCCGTATACCCTAATAAAGGAGCCTATGAATTTAGCCGGACAGACAGAATTCAAAAAAAATTAAAAGAAATAATTGAATCTAAAAAATGAAAAACAGAAACCCAGAGATTTCCGTTGTTGTTCCAGTTTATAATGGGGAGAGATTCTTAGATGAGACTATAAATGCCGTATTAAACCAGACTTTCGGGAATTTTGAATTTATTATTATAAATGATAAATCTACAGATAACTCTCTAAAGATAATCAATAAATATGCAAAAAAGGACAAAAGAATAATTGTTTTGAATAACAGGAAAAATAGAGGTGCTGTATATGCAAGAAATAGTGGGTTAAAAATTGCAAGAGGGAAATATATTGCAGCTCTTGATGCCGATGATGTCTGCCTGCCAGACAGATTTGAATTCCAGCTTAATTATTTAGAAAATCACCCAGATATTTTTATGATGGGAGGTTCTGCAATTGTAATAGATGAAAAAGGAAAAAAATTGGGAGTTTTTTTGAAATATGAAGATCCTAGAAAACTAAGGAGAAAATTAGCAAGGGTGAACTGTATGATATTCCCCTCCATAATGCACAGAAATACAAAAGAGTTTTTTCTCCGGGATAAATTTCCAATTTCTGAAGATTATGACTTCATTTTAAATGCCTTGTCTGCCGGGAAAAAAATAATAAATCTTCCTAAATTCTTAATTAAATATAGAGTTAATCAGAGTTCTAATACTTTTACGAAAAAAAATCCCGAATATTTCTTTCAAAAAGCGAGGGAATTTTATAAACAGCGAGTAGAGACTGGAAGAGAAGATTATGAAAAACTAAAATCCCCCGATGTTATCGTCTCCGTAGATCCAAAAAAATCTGACCTTAGAATACGTATTATCTCTGCATTTCAGGATAATCAAATGGAAAAGGCAAGAGATAAAATAGAGGGATATTTTAGAGAATATGGATTCAATCTCCCCTTTGCTGGTTATTATATCTTGAGTTTTTTCCCGATAAAAATTTATAATTTTTTGAGACAAGGGTTTTGATCTTTTTGCTAACACAAAACAAATTAGTTCATTTATTTTCAGACTTTAAATTTTATGATCACAAAATATCCCCTTTTAGGATTAACTCTAAATTAATTACTTAATTAATGCACTAAAGTATTTTCTCCCCTATTTTTCAAGAGAAAGTTTTTTATTGTTTTTGTTGAATTTTTAATAATTCTCTCTCTCTTTCTCTTATTTTTTAATGAATCTATTATCTTTTTAGCATCTTTTTCATCAAAATTCTCTAAAATTAGTCCATTTTCCCCATTTTCAATTATCTCTTGCTCAGAGCTTTTGGAGCACACAACCAAACAACCAGATGCCATAGCTTCACCAGTTGAAAACGTTGGATTCCCACCTTCGTACCTTGAAAGATTAAAGAAAATGTCAGAGGAATTATAGTAATAAGGGA
>CAYHEN010000033.1:0-6916 GCA_964355745.1 Candidatus Woesearchaeota archaeon | reverse complement strand
AAGTCTTGGCATTCTCTTGACATCTGTATCATTGATTATTATGAAAACATCCACATCAGAAGTAGGAATAGCTTCTCCTCTCACAAGGCTTCCTCCAACGACATAACTAACAACATATTTTTCGAACTTTTGCAAGACTAAAGATTTGTGAATTTCTGCAACTCTCAATGCCCCTAAAATACCTGTATCATGCAAGGGAAAAGACATTGCGACTGCACCAATTAAATCAAACTTGCTGTCAAGGCAAATTTCCCATAAATCCACAGGAGTTTTCAAATGAAGCCATATTTTTTGCTTCATTTCCTCAATCTGTTTAACTACTTCTTCTTTTATTTTTGGAAGCTCCTTGAAATTCTCTTCTGGGATAATCATATACAAATGAATATGTTTCTCTGTTTCTTTTGGAACCTCTTCTTCTTCAACGAAATTCTTAATTGACATTGGGGGGAGAATGCTCAACATCTGTGTAAAAGGATATTTTTTAAGAATAAATGCCTTCAATTTTTCAAGTTCCTTTTTTGTCTTGTCTAGTTCTTTCTTCATCTTGTCAGGAGTTTCTGGAATTAAGTCTTTTCTGTTGGAATATTTATTATTTAAATTCATTTCAGGGATATCGTGTTCTTCCTGTTTTCTTTCTTCGTTTTGCATTGTAAAAAAATCATAATTGGCTATATAAAGATTACTACTTAACTAAACGACAAGATAGACATCCAGAATTAAAAATGGTCCTACAAGGAGTCGAACCTTGCCTTCCTCGGCTTTTAGAATTTTTGACATTTAATCGCTATTCTTGTAAACGAGGTGTTCTACCGATAGACTATAGGACCATCTTAAAAAATAAGAAACTTCTGACTTTTAAATCTTATTAATAACTAATTTAAAACATACCAATTTTTTTAAAGAGTAATTTTGTTAATATTTATATAAGCGCGAATAGTTTAATGGTAGAACACGAGATTGCCAATTTCGGAATTCGGGTCCGATTCCCGATTCGCGCATAAGCATAAGTGGGTTTTTACTTGCGCATTTAAAAAGAGGAAAAATGTATATTCCAATATTAGGAGCATTAGCATTGGGCATAGGAACTATCCTGGAAAGAATAGTTCTAAAGATTAAAAAAGTAGATATAAGATTTTATCAGACAGCAAGCTTTTTTTCAATTATTCTTGCAACCTTGCCTTTTGTTTATTTTTTCTGGAGAATTGACTATTCAAATGCGCTGCAAGCAAAAAATATTCTTATCTTCGCAGGAATAGTTCTTTTTTCAATAATAGCAAATCTTCTTGTGTTCTATTCCTTAAAGTGGGAGAAAGTAACTACGTTGGAGCCAGCAAGAATTTTAGAGCCGTTGTTTGTTGTACTCCTCGCATTGTTATTCAGTCTTTTCTTCAGGCAATTTGAAACAAATTTTAATGTCATAATACCTGCAATAATAGCTTCTATTGCCCTTATTTTCCCCCATATAAAAAAATATCATTTGCAATTCAACAAGTATTTTATTGCTGCAATTTTTGGAAGTTTCTTCTTTGCATTAGAACTGGTTTTATCAAATTTCATTCTCCAGTTTTATTCTGCAATAACTTTTTATTTTATCAGATGTGCTTCAATTTTTCTGATAAGCTTAATAGTGTTCAAGCCAAAGTTAAAGCCATTAAAAGACAAAAAAATCCCTGTTTTAATTTTCACAACAGGAGCTGTTTGGGTTGCTTACAGAATGGCCCTTTATTTTGGCTATGCTAAATATGGCGTAACATTCACCACACTTATTATAATGCTCTCTCCTGTGTTCATTTATTTTATTGCTAACAGGTTTTTGAAAGAGAAATTGAACTGGAAGAACATCTTTTCTTCTTTGATAATAATTGGATGTGTGGTTTATGCAATTCTTGCTTAATTTGTAACTATTAAATAGCAACAAGAGAAAGATTTATAAGGATATTATTTCTAAGAAAGCAATAATAAAATGGCAAAAAAGTCAAGACTTGCAGCATTAGCATTAGGTGTAATTGGTGCTTTGTCTCCTAATTTATCTCATGCAGAGGGAAAAACAGAAGTAACAAAAGAGGAAAGAGCAGTAAATCCTTGGTTGTCAACAGGAGATTTCATTTCCTTAACAGATTATTCTCCAGACTTAAAACTAACACCAGATTCTAAAGAAGATTTAAGCCAATATATAATCGGCCCTGGAAAGGGAAACTTTGTGGATATTAGGCAACCATTAAGAAATTGTATAACTTGGTTAAAAGAAAGCCAGAGAGCAAAGGATTTTTATTCCTCAGAGCAAAGAGAACTTTTAATAGGAAGATACAATATGCTTCTTCAGGATGCTGAAAAAGAGCCTATGGATGATTGGTACATTCAATCAGTAGACATATTAAATAACGCTCTCAAAAATGATAATATTTTAGATTCTATAAATGATAGATTGTATTCAAATGGAAAATGGAACATAAAGCCTGAAAAATATGCATTTGTTGTTCAGGGAAGAAAAGAAGACCCTATTCCAGCTTTAGTAAGAAAGTATTTTCCTCCAGGATGGACAGAAGGGGAAACTGGCTGGAGTTATCCTGTTTTCTTTGATATAACTACTTCACCACAATCATTAGAAGAAAAAGTTGCACAACAGCAATTATCCTTGCCTTTTCAGACTCAAAAAACAAAACAAGAAGAAAAATCTGCATTATCTTTACCCTTGCCAGAGGTCCCTGCCGAAAAATCAAAAGATGATAAATTCAGAGCAGAATATGAAGAAATAAGTCCTGCTCCAATAAGAATTCTCCCAGAACCGCAATTGCCAAAACCAGAAGTTCATGAAAGATATTCTCCTGATAAAATTCCTTCAATTCCAAAAGAGTCAAGAAAAGAGAAAAATAATTACACACAATTAAGTCTTTTAGCAGAAGCAAACAGCAATTTCGGATTCGACACTTTTGGCGGAGCTGTTGGATTGAGAGTTTCTCCTTTCAAGGATAAAAATATCGGATTAGGCGCATTGCTTGATGTTAATTTCTCTCTTGACAAAGCAATTGATTCTTATACAGATTCTCTTTCATCAGGAAGAACAGCCTATGGAACAATAAATGACACAAACGCAAACTCAATCGGGCTTTTAGCTGAATTGCAATACGGTCCTTTATTCATTGGAGGAGGAGCAAATTATCAGAATTGGATAACAAACACATTAGAACAAATATTAGATGCTTCTGGAAATCTAGTAAAATCAAACATAAACTCAACACCGAACAGGCAAGTATTTGGAAAGATTTATGGCGGAGTAGAATTTCCTATACGAGATGTATGGAAACTTGGAGCAAATGTTAGTTATGATGGAAGAAATGGTGCATATTTTGGAGTGAGAAATACTTTCAGATTAAATAAAAACAGGGAAAAATGAGAAAAAACAACAATGCAAGATTAGAAAAACATTTCGTAGAGGAAGAAGAGAAGAGATTAGAAGAGATAGTAAAAAAGATGAAATTAAGCGGAAAAAGTGATATACAAATCTGTGGGTTTCTTAGTAGAAGAGCAGGATATTATTTAAAACTCATAGACAAATACTCTTCAGATAGAAGATACAATCAATGCAAAGAGGAAGGAGAATAAAAATGCACATAAAATTAAAAGTTACGGAAAAGGACAGAAAATTACAAGATTTAGTCAGAGAAGACGTATTGGTTTTCCCAGACAGACAAGAAACAGTTATAGTAATGGATAAAGAAAAGGGTAGACTGTATACTAAAAGGATAAGAGGAAATGTAGAAAAAAGAATTCGTTATCAATTAGAAAAAGCGGGAGAAGATTATGTTTTTAACAGCAAGTCTAAAGGAATTGTTTATCATGTTAAATTTTAAAGGACAGGAAAATAAAATGAACTACAAAATATTATCATTTGCTATTTTAGGTATTTTTTTGTTTAGCTTAGCAAGCGCAATGACTGTTTATGGAGATTTTTCAGATGCTACACAATCCAAAACAATAAACCAAGGACAAAGCATAACCTTCAATGTCGATTTCTTTTCAATGAATCCCCCAATGACAATAAAAGCAGAATTATATCAGGGGAATAATTTAATTTACATATTCTTAAACACAAATACAAACAGCAGAACATACTACAATACATATTCTTACACTGCAAATAGTGTTGGGAGTTTTGAAATAAGAGTAACAGGAACAGACAAAGTAAACACAGATAGCGAATATTTGACATTAGTAGTTAATTCAATTCCACAGCCACCAACAAATAATGCTCCTGTAATAACTTCTAATCCAGTTACAAGCGTTACAGAAGGCAATTATTATAATTATGATGTTGATGCAACAGACAGTGATGGGAACACTTTGACTTATTCACTAACTCAAAGTCCAAACTGGCTTTCAATAAACTCAGCAACAGGATTAATTACAGGAACAGCCCCTTCAAATCTTAATCAAAATACTCCTTTCAGTATCACAGTTCAAGTCTCAGATGGAACAGATATAGATACACAGAGTTATACTTTAACTGTTTTAGATATTCCACAGCCACCAACAAATAATGCTCCTGTAATAACTTCTAATCCAGTTACAAGCGTTACAGAAGGCAATTATTATAATTATGATGTTGATGCAACAGACTCAGATAATGATAACTTAGTATACTCAATAACACAAGGTCCGGGTTGGCTGACAATAAATCCAAATACAGGAGATATTTCAGGAACAGCTCCTTTAGTTAGTTCAAGCACAGATTACACAGTTGCAGTAGAAGTCTCAGATGGAAATAGCGGAATAGATACACAGAGTTATACATTAAGAGTTAAAAATTATGTTTCTGGCAGTTCATCTGGAGGAAGTTCAAGAGTTATTTCAGATAGTGATATTTATTATCAAAACAGATACTTCGATCAATTCAACAAAGATGTAGTTCTTTATACTAAACCAAAAACTCAGAACCTATTTGGGTTAAGCGCTTTAACTTTCTTTTACTTCCTGATAACACTAATAAGTTTAGGAATAATTCTTGTTGTTTTCTTGTTAGCTAGAAATTTAAGAAGATAATCTTACCTCAGTTTCTCTCTGAACTGCTAATTTAACAAGACATTTCTTCTTATTTAACATGTCCAAAAGGCATGTAAGTTTATTATTTGCATTTGTATAATCTGTATAGAATTTGCAATGAACAATAATTCTCCTAGATATATCTTCCATCTTTTCACCATATACTTCACTTTTTATTCTTCTGCAATAATAAGTATTAATTTCTTCTGGCATTTTTAATTTATTTGTGCTATTTCATCAATAGCTTTTCTTAATTTAAGTCGAATAGAATCTGCAAATTCCCATGCCCAGATTCTCTCTCTAGCAGAATTCATATCTATAATCTGTTTTTCAAAGCTTGTAACGACACCATAAGCAGCATTTATATTTGCTGCAGCAAAATGATTAGCTCTTTTTGACTGCCAGTCCTTAGCCCATTCAATCCTTTGATTTACTTCTTGTTCAACCAATTTATATATCTCCATTTTAATATTCCTCATTCATTTCAGGATGCATTCTCATTCCAGGACTTTTGTTTTTTCCGCCAGCAGCAATAACGTCATCAATTCTCAAAATCATATTGGCAACTTCACTCGCAGAATTTATTGCCTGTGTCTTGATTTTGTAGGGTTCTATTATTTTTGCATTTAGCACATTTTCAATTTTATTATTGAATAAATTCAATCCAGCATTTTTGTCTCCTGCATCATGCTTTGCTTTTAATTCTGTAAGAACATCTATTGGATCCATTCCTGCATTTTCTGCAAGTGTAACCGGAATGAACTCAAGAGCAGATGCAAATTCTTCAACTGCAAGCTGCTCTCTTCCGCTCAAAGACTGTCCAAAATGCCTGAGTCTTCTCGCGAGTTCAATCTCTATAGCACCTCCCCCAGGTACAACCAGCTTTGTCTTTAATGAAGATGAAACCACTCCAAGCCCGTCTTTTAATGCTCTTTCTATCTCGTCAATAAGATGGCTTGTGCCTCCGTGAATTAATATTGTCAGAGCTTTCGGATTTTTGCATCCCTTAACATAGGTAAAAGAATCGTTTCCGTGCTTGACTTCTTCAACAATGTCTGCATTTCCTAATTCAGAAGAAGATAATTCGTTGAGATTGCTCACAATTTTTCCGTTGGTCGCTTTTGCTAATTTTTCCATATCGCTTCTTGCAACTCTACGACAAGCATAAATTCCTGCTTTTGATAGCAAGTATTGGGCAAATTCATCAATTCCCTTTTGGCAGAAAACAACATTTGCATTGGTTTCCTTAACTTTCTCAATCATTTCTCTTATCACTCTTTCTTCCTGATTCAAGAAACCCTGCAGTTGTTCGGGAGAAGAAACTGAAATCTTTGTGTCAATTTCTGGATTTTTCAGTTCAAGAGGAAAATCAATCAACACTATTCTTCCCTCATTGATAATAGAAGGCATGTCATTTGAAACTTTTTCCTTATCAAGAACAATTCCTGAAATAAGTTCTGTGTCAGCTATTCCCTCTCCTCTTGATTTTTCTATCTTAATATCATTCAAGTCTATTCTTCCATCATTTTGAATTTGTTTGACTGCCCTCACAACAATGTCTGCAAATTTTTCCTTGCTTCCCTCTGCTCCTTTTCCTGTCATTGCTGTCATAGCAATCTGCTTCAAAATAGTTTCATCATCAGGAGAAATTCTCAAAGCTATTTCGTTTAATATTTCCTGACACTTTTCAGCAGCAATCTTGTACCCTTTTGCAATTATTGTTGGATGAATTTTCTTGTCAAGGAGTTTCTCTGCATTTTCCAGCAATTTTCCTGCAAGCATCACTACTGTTGTTGTTCCGTCTCCTACTTCACTTTCTTGTGTTCTCGCAATATCAACCATCATTTTTGCAGCAGGATGCTCAATCTGCATTTCT
>CAYHEN010000032.1:0-7070 GCA_964355745.1 Candidatus Woesearchaeota archaeon | reverse complement strand
TGCAAAAGTTGGGGTAATTCCAAATGCAGATGGGAGCGCGATGTTTGCATTCGGAGACACTGTTGCAATTGCTGCTGTTTATGGACCAAAGAAAATGCATCCTCAGCACGCACAAGATCCCCAGAGAGGAACACTGAGATGCAATTATAATATGCTTAGTTTTTCTGTTACAGAAAGAATTAGGCCTGGTCCAAATAGGCGAAGCACTGAAATCAGTAAGATAACAGAATGGGCATTACAGCCAATTGTAATGATTGACGAGTTTCAGGGAAATGTTGTTGATGTTCACATAAATATTCTGCAGGCAAATGCCTCAACAAGATGCGCAGGAATAAATGCTGCTGCAATGGCTCTTGCTCACGCCGGCATACCGATGAGAAGCCTTGTTCAGAGCGTTTCAATAGGAAAATTAGACAAGCATTTGGTTGCTGATTTGATAAAAGAAGAGGAAGATTGGGAAGAAGGAGAAGGTGCAACAGATATTCCTATAACACTTACTGGGGATGGAAAGATAAGTCATATTCAGCTTGATGGAAAAATATCAAGAAAACAATTAAATGAAGCAATCGAGCTTGCGAAAGAAGCATCAAAAGAAATTTATGAAGCTCAAAAAAAAGCTTTGAAAGAAGTAGGGGAAAAATGATTGAGACATCAGAATTAACAGGAGAAAGAATTAGAGAATATTTAAGCCAAGGAAAAAGGTTTGATAATAGAAAGTTAGACGAATTTCGGGAAATAAGTATCGAGACAGAAGTTTCAAAAAATGCAGAAGGAAGCGCAAGAGTAAAAATTGGAAAGACAGAAGTGCTTGTTGGAGTGAAGATGGATGTATCTGAACCTTATCCAGACTCTTTGGATAAGGGAAATTTAATGGTTACTGCAGAATTTCTTCCATTGAGTTCTCCAAGATTTGAATCAGGACCTCCTCAATTTGATTCTATAGAATTAGCAAGAGTAATTGACAGGGGGGTAAGAGAAAGCAAATTCATTGAATTGGAAAAGTTATGCATCAAAGAAGGAGAAAAAGTCTGGACTGTTTTCATAGACATATACACATTAAACGATGATGGAAATTTGTTAGATGCTGCTGGAATTGGAGCTGTTGCAGCATTGAAAAGTGCAAAAATTCCAAAGTATGACGAAGAAACAGGAAAAACACAATTCGGGGAATGGACAACTAAAAACATTCCACTCTCAAAAGAAATTCCGATTTCTTTAACAATACACAAGATTGGAGATAATTTAATTGTCGATCCTAATAAAGAAGAAGAAGATATAAGCGAGACAAGAGTTACAATAGCAAGCCACGAAGGCACGATACACTCAATGCAAAAAGGAAAGGCGAAAGAGCTAAGCATAGAAGAATTTAACAATGTGCTTGACTTGGTAGAAAAGACAGAAAGAGAAATATTTAAAAAAATCGAAAAGAGTTTAAAATAAGATGGCAGAACAATTAGAAGCAACAAAGGAGTGTCCATATATCTTTTGGTGTGGAGAGTTTCGTGTTATTCAAGAAGATTTAGAAAAGTGTAAACAGAGATATGAACAATGCAGGATTTTTAGGCGTTATCAAACAACAGAGAATTGTACAAGAGAAGATAAATCTAAAGGATTAAGCAGCCTTTTGTTAGAAACATAAACTTAGATAAAGATGAAAAACAGAACATTTTTCAAAGTCCTCGCTTCGTTGCGGATACAAAACAGGAGTTTTGCATAATGGAAAGACAATTCACAAAATATGAAACAGCAAGAATTTTAGGGGCGAGAGCTCTTCAGATTTCTATGAATGCTCCTTTATTGATAAAGATTGATAAGGAGGATTTGGAAAAAATTAATTATGATGCTCTTAAGATTGCAGAAGTAGAATTGAATTCAGATATTCTTCCTATTTCTGTCAAGCGTCCTTTTCCACAAAAGAGAGAAGAGAAATTAAGAAGAATTAAGGAAAGAAAGATTTCTGAAAAAGGCATACAGGAAAAAGAAGCTGCAGAAGAATCAGAAATTATTGAAGGCGGGGAAATAATGGAACTCGCTACTCCCGAAGACGAAGCAGCAGAAGTTGAAGAGGAAGAATTAGGAGCTGAATAATTTCACTCGTTCGTAAAACTCACTCGGATTTAATGTACAATTAATAAAGAAATATGCTGTTCTGTTACTGCTTTAAATATTAATCCTGCGTCAGCAGACAAAATATATAAATCAAATTCTTCTTTTCTATGTATGATAATTAAAGCGGTTTCTGCAAAAAGTATTTTAGATTCCAGAAAAGAAAAAACAATTCTTGTTTCTATTCAGACAAATGTCGGAGAGTTCAGTGCATCATCTCCCTCTGGCAAATCAACAGGAAAACATGAAGCCAAATCTTACAATAAAAGCTTAGAAGAAGATATAAAAGCCATAAAACAGCTAAGCGATTATTTTTCTGCTGAGATAATTGAAAAATTCGAAGACTTGAGGAGAATTGAAGATGTTGTTGATAGACAAATTGGGGCAAACACATTATTCGCATTTGAATCAGCAGTATTAAAGGCGCTTGCGAAAGAGAAGAAGAAAGAAATCTGGCAATTGATTAATGCAAATGCAAAAAGATTTCCAAGGCTTGTTGGAAACTGTATTGGTGGTGGAAAGCATTCTAACTTGAATAAAAAACCAGATTTTCAGGAATTTCTTTTGATTCCAGATAGCAAAAATATAGAAAAAGCATTTGAGACAAACAAAGAAACAAAAAAAAGGATAAAAGAAATTCTTTTAAAAGAAGATAATAAATTCGAAGGAGAGAAAAATGATGAAGATGCATGGGCTGTTGCTTTAAATGAAAAAGAAGTTCTTGATATTCTGAAAAAAACAAAAATTCCTCTTGGAATTGACGCAGCTTCTTCCACTTTTTACAAAAGAAAAAATTATAACTACAAAAATCCGATATTCAAAAGGAACAAAGAGGAGCAATTTGAATATGTAAGCAATTTAATAAAAAATTTTAATCTTTTTTATATAGAAGATCCTTTTGATGAAGATGATTTTGAGTCTTTCTCCAAACTAACCAAGAGATTTCCTGACAGACTGATTGTCGGAGATGACTTGACTGCAACAAACCCAAAAAGATTTGAAAAAGCAATAAAAATGAAATCAATTAATGCGATAATTGTCAAGCCAAATCAAATTGGTTCTTTAATCAAGATGAAAGAAGTTTGCGAACTTGCAAAGAAAAATAATATCAAGATGGTTTTCTCTCATAGAAGCGGAGAGACAGAAGAAACAATTCTTGCAGATTTGGCTTTTGGTTTTGGGGCAGATTTTTTCAAATGCGGAATTACTGGGAAGGAGCGAGAGGTAAAGATAAAACGACTGATTGAGATTGAGAAATCTTTTAAAGACTAAACTCTTTAAATATAGATGAGTATTGAAAACATTTCTATTGATATGAAAAGCATTACAAAAATGCTAACAGATAGAGCAGATTTAATCAAAGAATGTGGGGTTAAAGGACATATTTCTTCTGGAGAAGGAAGTATAGTAAGTAGCCATGGAGAAATAAGAGCTTATGATAGGTGTAAAAGATGTAATTCTCTTTATACTCGAAGTCCGACTTCTGAAGAACTCAAAGAATATGAAAGACTTCTACAAACTAATTTTGTATAGAAAACCTTTAAAAATATACTTTTTCTTGGTAATTTATGATTAAAATAATTAAAGGGAAATTGATGGTTAAGAAACCGCAGGTGTCTTACCATGCCTAGAAAAAAGAAATCTGAAACAGAAAAGAAAATTGAAGAGAAAATAATCGAAGATATCAAAAAAGAAGGAGTTCCAGAAAAAATTGCAGAGAAAGAAGAAAAGATAGCAGAAGAAATAGAAGAAAAATTTGAAAAAGAATTAGAGGCGCAAAAGGCAGAGCCTTTATCTAATTCGTTCACTCCTGAACAAATTAAGGCTGCAGAAGCAGAGTCTACTATTTCAGAAAAAGAGTTACAAGAAAAGAAAAAAGAAGTTCTTGAAAAAGCAAAAAAACTCGCAGAGAAAATTTCAGAAGGAGTAACCACACAAGAACTTAAGGAAAAAGTCAAAAGCAAAAAAAGAACAGATATGCTTGTTCCGTTAGATGATTATGTCAAGACTGGAATTTATCTTGGAACAAGAGTCGTCACTCCAAGAATGAAGCCTTTTGTTTACAGAAGAAGAGCAGATGGATTAGCAATATTCAACACAGATATAATTGACGAGAAATTAAAAGAAGGAATAGAATACTTATCAAAATTCGCTCCAGAAGAAGTCGTTTTAGTATGCAAAAGACAGGCAGGTTGGAAAGCTGCTGAGATGTTTTCAAAACTCACAGGAATAAGAGTCTTTACCAAAAAGTATCCTGCAGGAATTTTAACGAATACAGCACTTCCTGAATTTTTTGAGAATGAATTAACAATAATTTGCGATTCTTGGTTAGATAAAAATGCGCTTCATGACACATTGAACATAAGAAAAAAAGTTTTGATGATTTGTGATACAAATAATTTCTCAAAAGGAGCTGATAAAACAATAATCGGAAATAACAAAAGTGCAAAAAGTTTAGGATTGATTTTCTATCTTCTTGCGAGAGGATATTGCAAAGCAAGAGGAATTGAAACAGAAAACCTCATGCCTGATTTGGACTGGTGGACAGCTGAAGAAGAGGAAAAGAAAATTGAAATCAAGACAAGATACACTGATGCAAAATATGGTGTGTAAGAATTACGCTCACTTCGTTCGCTTATTAATTGAAATTTTATCGGCTCTCAGACACGATAAAACTTCTGATGTTTTTAATTGATCAGGATAAGAAAATTAAAATATGATTAATGCCTTTTCTCTATTAATTATTTTATATTAATTGTTGCGAGTTTTACAAGCAAACAATCTTTGGAAGGATGGGTGGATTTATTATCTCCTATTTCTCCACCTTTGCGCCGCATTCGTGACAGAATTTTTGTGAATCATCGACAATTGAGTTGCATTTTTTGCATTTTACTGGAACATATTTTTTTTCTATTACTGCTTTATATCCTGAACGCCCAGAAACCAACTTTCCAAGAGCATTTTGAAAACCAGCATCATTTTGTAATTCGTTCATCCTCTTTTGTATGAAATTTGCATCCATTAAATACCATAGAAAATTTAATTTTTAAAGTTTATTATTACAAAAAAAGATATAAATCATTAAAAAGAAAATTTACTTTTGGACACTCATGAAACCAAGACAAATAGAAGCTTATGCAAGTGCCAGATCATCAGAAAGATTCTTTTATTATATAAGAAATCATAATTCACAAGAGGCATCAAAATACGCTAGAGATTTTTTAGTAGACCTCTCTATTTATGAAAGATTTGTGCCTCCAAGAATTAGAAAGACTTTGCACAATTTTGCTCAGACTAAAGATATTGCAAGTACAGTAATAAATGTTGATAAAAAAGAAAGAGCCCATCAGCGAGGAAAGACCTTTCTTCATTTACAAAGTGTTTGCCCACGTTTAGTTCGTAAGGTATGATTAAATCTTAAACCATAACCAACTTTTATTCGGTTTATTTCCATAATTTGTTTTTATTAAACAATACTTCCCTTTTAGTTTTTTTCCTGAAAGCTCGAAGACGATCTTCGTAGGAGTCTTTTCAATCAATTCGTATTTTCCATTATCCCAAATAGCAACTTTTCCTGCTCCATAATTTCCTTCTGGAATAACTCCTTTGAATTTTGCATAGGCAAGAGGATGGTCTTCAACTTGAATTGCTAATCTTTTAATTCCTTTGCTTAATGGCGGAGATTTAGGTACAGCCCAAGATTTCAAGACACCATTCATTTCTAATCTCAAATCCCAATGCAAATGTGAAGCGTGATGCTCGTGCACAACGAAAATATGCGATTTTGTTTTTTTAATTCTGCCAAGAGGTTCTCTTGATTTTTTCAGATTCCTCTTTTTTACATATTCTTTTAATGTCATATATAATATAAGATAATCATTTTTATAAAGTTTATTTTAATTATAAAAAGATGAAACCTGTTTATGAAGGGATGAGTAAAGAAGAAATAACACAGGCTGAAAAAGTTTTAAGAGATTATTTTACTGAACTAAAAGAAAGAGAGAATAGAAAACCAATTCAATTTTTTTATCGTAGACCTATTGAACAATCAGAGATACTTAAACAATATCAATATGAAAAAAAGGTTGAAGAGTTTATAACATCTAACGCAACATTAATGCGTACTTTTAAAATAATGCCTACTCCAGTAGATATTACGGATGGAAGATGGTTTGGGACAGATGTAAAAGTGTATGAAGTAAAGGGTAAAGGAGTTGTAATTTATGATGATGCTTTGGTTATTGATAATTCATATGTTGCTAGTGCCCAATTGGTTGGATTTGATGAAGAGACTGAATCGTTTAAGGGTTTTAAATCACAATTAGAAACCCTTTCAAGAGAAGGACATATTCCTCATTAATATATTTTGAAATAAACAAATTGTTTTAAAGAATAGATAACTGATTACGAAATGGAACTTGAAGTGCATATAAGAGAGAAATTAACTGTTGTTGGAAAATTACCGATATCGGGGGGGAATCACGAAGCGGAAAAACAGTTATATGATTGGTGCATAATTCCGACAGAGGATATACTAGAAAGAATGAGAAGAGAAAGAGATTATGATTATGAAACTTGGGCCAGAAAAATGTATGAAGAAGAAAGAAAGAAAATGAAAGAATCAAGACAAAAACCCATTACAATTACTCCTGATGAAATTAGATTTACTAGTCATTTATTTGGAGATTAATCCTCGAGATTCTCCAAAACATTTATAAATCTCTTTTTTCTGAACAATTTATAATTAGAATGAGTACTTTAAGAAATGCATATTGTAACATTAAAGTATGATGTATGTAGAAGTAGTCATTCAGTTGTAGTTCTAATAAATGATTGTCAAAGCCAATAGTTAATTAAGGATTAGGAATTTGTGTGAAGTATATTATTATCTTATAAATAATATGCGCTGATTTTTCGTTGTTTATCGACGGAAAAGATGATGTTTAAATCTAGTTGATCCTGCT
>CAYHEN010000031.1:909-7403 GCA_964355745.1 Candidatus Woesearchaeota archaeon | reverse complement strand
TTTTAATTAAACCTACTCGTCAATGATCCCCTTGTCTGTAACAAAGAAAACTATTTCATTGTCAGGTAAGTCTGGAGAGTCAATTAACTTAGCAACTCTTGAGTCTTTTTTTCCTCTTCTCAAATAAATTCTGTATGTTGACGCATGCCCTACAATGTGTCCTCCAATAGCTGTTGTTGGGTCTCCAAACATCTGTGCAGGATTTGCCATAACTTGATTAGTAACATATACAGCCAAATTATGCTGTTCTGCTAATTTCATTAAATTGTGCAAATACTTATTAAGTTTTTGTTGTCTGTCTGCTAATTGCCCTCTTCCAGCAAACTCTGCTCTAAAATGTGCTGTTAGAGAATCAATAACCATTAATTTAATTGGCTCGCCGTTTTTTATCATTTCTGAAATCTTGTCTAAAAGCAGAATTTGGTGGTCTGAATTGAATGCTCTAGCAACAAAAATATTCTTCAAAACTTTTTCTGCATTTGCTCCAATTCCTTCTGCAATTTGTTTTATTCTTGAAGGCCTGAAAGTTCCTTCTGTGTCAATAAAAACACATTTTCCATTTGCTCCTCCTCTTTCAGTGGGAAGTTGCACATTAACAGCAAGCATCAATCCAAGTTGCGTTTTTCCGCTTCCATAAGCCCCAAATGCTTCTGTAACAGCCTTTGCCTGAATCCCTCTTCCCCCAAGAAGGTTGTCAAAACTCTTGCTTCCTGTGGTAATATAAGAAATATTCGCTCTTCTTTCAGCAAACTCCATTCCATCCATAAACCCCAAGTCAAGCATCTTTCTTGATGCTTGGATTATTTTCCTTGCTACTGCTGCTCCTACTCCTGCAAGTTCTCCTAAATCAGTAGGACTCATCACAGCTAAGGACATCATATCATAAATCCCTGCTGCTTCTAATTTCGCTGCAACAGCAGGTCCAATGCCAGGCAAATCAGTAAGTTGAGGTTCTTTTCCGTCTTTAATAGGTTTAATATTCTCCTCGTTTTCCTCTTCTTCGTCTTCTGCTTTTTTGATAGCCATAGAAAAACAATCTATGCCGACTTTATAAAGATAATTATGGGAAAAAAGACAAATTTGATTATATAGTATTAAAGATAGAATGGATTGTATGCAGATAAATGAAATAATTGTACTAACCTTCTTATAATCCAGAAACTAAGAAACTCCACCAAGGTTTTTCAATAGAAAGGATACCCCCCGTTTTGGTGCTTATCCTATTGTTAATTCTTACAGAGACAGGAATAATTCCAAATAATTTTGCTTGTTTATTTTCAGAAACTGAATAAACTAACTCTCCCGAGTCTTCAATTAATTCAATATTTTCAATTTGAGAATTACTTAGATCTGCTTCAGACATCGCTTGTTCTATAGATAAATTTGGAGGAGAATACTGAGTTATATCCTCAATTTTTGAATTAACAATAATAGAAACATTCCCTTTTTGATATGTTTGATTTGAATAGGTAACACAAGCACCATCATTGCAGATAAATCCCTGCGGACAGGGGGTAGACATATAAATTTCTATTATTCCTAAATAATTACAAGCGCTTTCGTCTATTCTTCCGGATTTGCATTCATCAACATGTTCTTTGTAATCAGACTCTTCTTTTGTTGTTTTTGTTTCCCCCCTTACATAAATATTATTTCCTCCATCACTGTCATTACAAGGAGAGTTCTCCCATAAAGAAGAATTAATAACACATGCCCCATCAATGCAAATTTCTCCACCCGCACACCTCAGACTTCTCATTTCTTTACTATAGTCATTAAGACAGGAATATTCTGTAACTTCATTATTCTGAAAGCAAAAATCAGTTGAACTTCCAGATGAATCTGTTGTTGTCCCCCTTACATTAAGATTGAATCCCCCGTCTGAATCTGTGCAAAGAACATTAGACGCAGGAACACATGCTCCGTCATCACATTTGTATCCGCTAGGACAGTTAAAATATCCTCTTTTTTTAGCATAATTACTTAGACAGGAATATTCTGCAAGAGCACCATCTGCATAACAATAATCTGTTTCTGTTCCAGAACTGTCTGTTGCTGTTCCTTTTACTTTAAGATTTACTCCTCCATCTGAATCAGTGCAAAGAACATCAGACGCAGGAACGCATGCTCCATCCTCACATTTGTATCCATATCCACATCCTGCAGCAGCAAAACCCCAATGGGTACCTTCACCTCCACTACAATAGTATTCTATAACTGTGTCTTTTGTTGTAGAACATGTATCTATCCAAGCTGCACTATTACTGATATCACAACAAGTATCTTCTAAAATTGTTCCGTTACTTAAGGATACTGTTCCCTTTATATTTGGATTAAAAGCTTCTTCAGAATCTGTGCAGGTTACATTGGCATCATCAGATATCGAATTTCCTGTTATCTGTCCAGTAATATAAATAGCAGAAACAAAAACAGACACAAATAATGTTAACAACAAGAAAATGCTTATCAAAACCCCCTTATTCATATTATTAAATAGAAATTATATATATAAATTTATTCTTAATCAAAAAACCACATATAATTTGACCTTTTTGTCAAAATAATAAAGATTATTTGACTATCAGATATATCTTAGACAATATCCAAAATAAGTCAATTAGAACAAAACAAACAAAAAGGACTGTTTCTATAATTCCCCCAGTTTTTATCTTTCCCTTTATTCTAAATTTTAGGGGATAAAGAGGCATTATTCCAGTAAGAGTAAGGGCATCTAAAAATAAGTGCAAAGAATAAGCAAGGACAAAAGGGAGCAGAATTTCCTTAAAAGACAGCAAAAATAAAAGAGAAACAATTGCAAGAAAAGTAAAACTATGAGTTATTCCTCTGTGCTTCACAAAAAAATTGAAAATTCTGAATATTTTATGATGCCCTATTCTTGAAAACCTGCTATCTATATCAGGAATGATTGTAGCAAGAAAAATAACAGGCAAAAAAACAATTGGATTTTCTATATACTCAAAAAATATCAAAATAAAAAATAAGGCGATTATTAAATGTGTTCTGAAAAACATATCTTTCAAAATACAATATTCTTTATAAAATAAATTAATTTATTATCTCTATGCACAGCAAAGAAATTAAGACCAAGCTCGAAGCAAGAGGCGATTACATCTCTCCTAACTACGGATTGATATTAGAAAATGAAAATGATGAACTGGTGATAGCAGAGATAAGATTTAGTCAACAAAGGGTCATTCTACCAAAAGATTCAGATGAAAGAAAGAGAGAGAAAATATCTAAATTAAAAAGAGTATTACAGGAAGAAAATATTCCTCACAGAGATGCATATAATTATATGGATATAGCTAACTCTCCAACTCGTTAATCAAAAAATCTAAATTAACTTCTTCTACTTTTTCTATGATAAATTCAGGGGTGTTGAAAACCTTGTTATTCCTGACTGTTCCATAAAAAAGCATTTCCTTTCCCAAAAGCCTTTCTCTCTGAATTATTAATTCTTCCAAATTTTCCAAATCAGTCAAGCCAATGCTGGCGAGATTGTCCTGAAATGCAACTGTCCTTATTGTTTCTGTTCCGTCATCAACAATTACATTCAGTAAAGCCCTTTTTTCTGCAGCAACTTTTCCGTGTTCAGCGCAATTGTAAAATCCCCCTTCCTGGACTGCCTTTTTCTTGCACTCTGGACAAATGTAAAAAAATTTGGGTTCAAAAGATTGAACAATAAATCCCCTTATTTTTACGTTGTCTGAATTCTTCAATTCAGAAATGCTTTTTTCTCTGAACGCCCTCTCAACTTTTAAATTATCAAGAATCTGACTACTTATTTTTATCTGTGAAAAGCTTCCCAAATGTAGCTCATTATCCCTCATAGTCGCGTTTGAAATCTCAACAACAACTCCGGGATTAATCTGTCCATTTTCAATTAAACTTATATGGTTTGTATCCCACAAAACAACCTTTATGTTTGAAGTATCATCTGCAATAAATAAGTTTGCAACTTTTCCGTCATCTCCTTTTTTTGTCTTAAAAACTCGTGGTTGAGAGACATTTACTATTTTTCCAAGAGTATTGACTTTCCGCATTCCAGGAAGAAGCTCTTCTATTTTTAATTTTTCATTGTCAAAAGAAATTCCTAACTCTGCAGCTATGACTTGTGCTGCTCCTTCTTTGCTTATCAATCCAGAAAGCTTTGCTCTTTTTGCTTCAACTTTTCTCTCAATTTCCTCTTTTTCCAAATTAGATATTTTGGAAATTTTTTCTATTATCCTCTCATAATTTCCTGTAGGCATTTATCAAACAAGAAGCATGCGTTTTTAAGTATTATTATATCTTTACTGCAGAAAATAGATATAACAGGAAAAACCTTATAAATCATCCTTCTTAAAATTGATTATGGGAATAGCAGCAGTAAAAATAAGAATTTTGCCTACTTCTCCAGAAGTAGACTTAGAAAAATTAAAAAAGACAATAAAAAAGATAGTTGAAAAAACAGGCGGAAAAAATTGCAGTTTTGAAGAAGAACCTATTGCATTTGGGTTAAAAGCAGTAATCGCTTTTTTTGCTTGGCCAGAACAATTAGAACTTGAACATCTGGAAAATTCTATTAATGAAGTAGAAGAAGTCAGTTCTTTGCAAGTAATAGATATGAGGCGAGCATTTGGTTGAGATAGCCCAAAAATGTGAAACCAAGTGCGAGCAGAGCATTTGGTTGAGATAGCCCAAAAATGTGAAACCAAGTGCGAGCAGAGCATTGGGCTAAGAGAGAATTATTCTTATCCTAATAACTGCTTAGTCAGGTGCGAGAGAAGCCATTAAGTTAAATATAAAAATATTCTTTCTTTTTTAATTGGATGTTATCAGATGAGGAAACCCAAGAAATAAAGGAAAAGATTCTTTCTCATATAGAATCCAGTTTTCCAGCAGAACAAATAGCCAATGCAAAACAGCAGATTGAATTGATGAATTCGAAACAGCTTGAAAGTTTTTTGGAGAAAAACAAAATGGTAAAGGCAAATGAATCAGGAACAGATTCTGATAATGATTGTGTTTTCTGTTCTATTGTTTCTGGGAAAATTAATTCTGTTAAAATAGATGATGATGATGATGCAATAGCTGTTTTAGAAATAAATCCTATTTCAAAAGGACACACGATAGTAATTCCAAAAGGACACAGTGATAAGTCTTCAAAAAAAGCATTAGTCCTCGCAAAAAAAATCTCTAAAAAATTAAAAAAGAAGTTCTCCCCAAAAAAGGTAGAACTTTCAGCCTCAAAATTATTCGGACATGAAGTGATAAATATTCTTCCGGTGTATAATCGGGAAAATATGGATTCAAAAAGAAATTCTGCTAAAATAGAAGAATTGGAAAAGATAAAAGAAGAATTGGGAAAAGAAAAGAAAATAGAAAAAATTCAAAAAAAACCTAAAATAGAAGAGATAAAACAATTCTTCTGGTTACCAAAAAGGATTCCATAATTTCAAATCAAGAAGATTAAACAGTACGAATATAACAAAGCTGATTAAAAAAACAGGAGAAAAAGCAACACCCTGTCTTATCTTAATTTCTTTGTATTTCTTACTTATCTCTCTTATCTCTCTCCTGCTAACCCCTTCCCATTTTGCTTTTATTACTTTCTTTCCGATTTTTAGATTAGAATAAAGCCAGTCTCCTTCTCTCAAATCTTTTGTCCTTATTTTTTTAATCATGCAGGCTTCATCAATTGCTTTGGAATATAAATAGAGATATGAACTAAAAAATATCAGAATACCCAGAGCAAAAAACGTTTTCTCTATAAATCCCAAGCTCAAGAGAATTACGCTAAAAATCAAAACTCCGATTATCAATTTCTTATTTTTATTCAATTGTTTTAAAAATTCCCTTTTAAAAGATTTGAAGTTTTTCACGCAGAGAATAATGCTTGAAATCAGAATGTAAATAAATCCTACAGACAAAAAAATCAAAAGAAAGTCAAAAAAGATTTGAAAATTTTTAGATAAAACAGGAAAATAAGGAAGTACCACCCCTAAGGAGATCATTAATTTAGCATCTCCGCCTGCAAAAACCTTTCCATAATACAGCAAATTTCCTAATGCAAAAAAGACACCTAGTCCAATTAAGCCATTATAAAAAAACAAAAAATTATCTCCCTGAAATAAAGAATAAAAAAATCTGAATCCCAATGCAAAGATTATCAAAGAAAAACTGAGCCAGTTAGCAATTTCTCTTGTCTTCACATCCTGAATTACGGCAAATAGAATATACACTAAAGCCAATGCCCATAAAAAAATCACCTCATACATAAAAGATATTGTAAATTTTAATTAATAAAGTTTTAGAAAAGGAGTCAAAAACTATTTGGTCTTAAATGTCAAAGTTCTCTGTATTCCACCCTTTATGAGAAATCCCAATTTTATGGGAGAGTCTCATCCGCAGGATTATTTATCCGAGGACTTAATAATTATGAGAAATCCCAATTTTATGGGAGAGTCTCATCCGCAGGATTATTTATCCGA
>CAYHEN010000031.1:0-809 GCA_964355745.1 Candidatus Woesearchaeota archaeon | reverse complement strand
GGACTTAATAAAAGTCCTTCGAACTCCTCCCTTTTTATAGGGATGTTTCTTTTTTTCTTTTCGTTTATCCTTCCTTTTATTTCTTCTCTGAGGAAAATCATAATCAGCCATTTTAATCAAGAAATAAATTTATTCGATTGAAAATCACTAGCATGACAAACTAGGGCAATCTGCTATCCTATATTTACCCTTATAATCTGGGTTACTGGTAGTAGCAAAATAAGAACAAGTTTCTGTTTTTTCTTTCAAACCAGTTTCCGGAATGTCTGAAGCCTTCAATGTTCTATTCATAGTGCAAAACCCATAAGTATCTGAACTTGCACAAGATGTTTGACATTGAGTAACTATTGCATTAACATTATTTCCAGAAGAGAAGAATGAAGAAAAAAAGGTCCAGTTCGTAGTAAAACCCCATATCATAACAACTAAGAAAAACGCCCCCAAAACTAACGAGATTAATGTCCAGTTCATATCTCCCCTCTTGTTTAACATGTTTAAAATAGGTTTATTTTGTTTAAAAATGTTTTTATTAATTAATAGGAGATGTATTAATAGGAGGTATTAGGAACCTTGGTTCTTATTCTTATATTCAACTGAGAATAAAAAGACTTCTTTTTTCCAAAATAAAATTCCCTTAGTTTCTTTCTTTTCTAAATAGTTTCTAACTTTCTGCAATTGGTTATATCTATCATTAATTTCTTCCACATAATTATCTTGGGCATAAAATAAATTTCCTGATGCGTCCCTGCCACAGCCCCACCCATTATATCCTCTCAATGCTGCATCCCATCCGGAATAAAGAATATTCT
>CAYHEN010000030.1:0-7864 GCA_964355745.1 Candidatus Woesearchaeota archaeon | reverse complement strand
CAGGCTGCATAGCTACGCGTTGTATGGATAAGAGCTGAATGCATCTAAGCTCGAAGCCATCCGCAAAACGACTCAACTAAGGCCGTTATAGAAGATGACGTTGATAGAGTTGCTGTGTAAGATTCAAGCTTCGGCGAGAATTTCAGCAGACAACTACTAAAAGCCTTATTGAATGTTAACTAAAAATTAATCCATTATAAATAATGGATAAGAAACTTCTACTGCTTATTTTGTTTTGGGGGAAATTATTTTTGGTTCCTGATACTTTTACAAATTCTTTATAAATATTAAAAAAATCTTCTATTATCTTTTTAATTCCTATTTTATCAATTTTCTTATATTCTTCCATCCAATCTTTACCTTTTTTCAATCCCCCAGTTTCATCTAAATGTCCTAAAATCTTCCCCCTAAATTTTCTTAAAGTATCATAATAATCTGGAATTTCTGGAGATTTATGAGTTCGTTTTAAATATTCATAAAAAGAATAGATTTCTAAAATGATATATCCTCCCAAAATTGAAGTTGGTTTTGCATTCAAATTTTTATTTTCAAGAACTGCAGTATTCATTATATCTTGATAATCTTTCTCATTTTTATCTAAAACCTGAATAAAATCTAATAATTGTCTAACTTTTACATAAGGTATTGAATATTTTTCATCTCCCATAGAAATTTTTTCAGCATATTCCATAAACTCCTCTTTTTTCATCTCTTTTAGTTTATCTATATCCATTTATTAAATTATTATCTTCATTTTTTAAGAATTATTATACTCTATTTTTCTATGGAAATTTTAATCTTAGGTAATTTTTTAATTTTGATTATTAAAGCAATTATTATAAGGAGAATCCCTATCGTAAATAAGGTTGCATGAAAACCCGTAAATTCTATTACTGGAGAATTTGAATTTGGGATAACAACCCTCATTTGAAGAAGCCCAAAAATTGGAATTAAAGCAATGACCATTCCTAATAAAATTAGAATCATAAAAAGAGTTTCATAATTTTTCTTATTCATCCTTTTATCCATTTTTGTATATGCTCTCTTACTTTTTTATTTGTAGCATAAAGAAATATTCCTCCTAATCCAATAATTACTGAACCAACGTACGCTGGAAGTTCTCCAACTGCAGATTTTATTACAAGAAAAATAACCCAAATCATAATTATTAACACAATAATTAATTTCCCTAAATCTATAACATCATTTGTTAATTTTTGTGTTTCTTTACTCATATCTTTTAGAATGGATAGTAATATTTATTCCTTTCCCTTCCCCAACTCCCTTCTTCCCAGCACCATAAACACAACAACACAGAAATGAACCGCAAAATATAAATACTATTTTTACTAAAGAATATAAGGATACTTAAGGTCTCGCCCGAGCGAAAGCGATAGGGCGTTGCTTAAGCCTAGGGGGCTTAAAAACCCCAATCCTTTTTATAATATTTTCCCAATAATTTCTATTAATTGTCCTAATTCCTTTTTACTTATAATTTTTGATGCAGATAATTTTTTCTGATATACTTTTCTAGCATATTTCCCAGCCAGAGATTCTGGTAATTTTTCTTTTGATTCAAATTCTGTTCTTTTTCTAAATCTTATTTTTCTATTAAATATTTTTTGATTGCCAAAGAAATTACATATTTTTTGCAGATAATGCATTACAAATCTTTCTGGTCTTACATCTCTGCACAAAAGGAGAGGTTTCGCTTCTGAAAACTCACATAAGGCATTATAAAGTAAATAAGAATAAACAAGAGCAATTACTTTTTTATTATGTTTTTTATTTGAATCAGAATCATCATCGAGAATGTATCTCTTCTTGATAATTTCCTTATCTCTTCCTCTAATTTTTATTGAAAATCTTCTAGAATCTTTAACAATTCCTAAGACTGTATCTTCTTTCCATTTATTGTCTATCTGCATTGAAATATCTACATGATAGAAACTTCCATATCCTGTTAAATCCATTAAGAATCAAAATTTTATTTCTTTTTAAGTTTAACTAACATTTTTGTTAGTTCTCTTTCCCACCATCTCTCTTCTTCCCCATTATCTCCCTCTGCCCCATCACCATAAACACAACAGCACCGATAATAAACAGCCAGTCAACAAAAAAAGTCAGGGCAAGGAAACCAAGAGCAATTAGCGAGAAGATTATTACTTTGATATTAACTTGTTTTTTGTTTTTCATTTTATTCAAATCCTCTTTCTCCCAAACTTCTTAATATATGTTTTATTTCATCGATTGTTTTTTGCTGTGATTTTTTATCAGACATTCTCATAAACTTTATGATTATGTTTTGTAATTCGTTTGAATCAAAAATTCTTAATTGATATCCATTCGTAACAAAATAAAATCTGAATGATTTATATTTTAATTCTTTTATAAGAATTCCTGAGACATGTCCAATCTCTTTTCCTTTTTTCGGATTATCTCTTAAAGAATACATTAAATCAAAAATTTCCTTTGATTCTTTTTTAAATTTTTTAAAAATATCTTCTTTTAATTTTTCGCTTATTTCGATTTTGGCCACTTCTTTTCAGCCTCCGCTATAGCTTCTTCAATAGGGATAAATCCTTTTTCATTAAACAAAAAATCATTAAATTGTCTTTGAACAGCACTGTTGTATAGTTTCAGCAAAATATCAGAAAAGCTTTCTCCTTTATTTCCAAATTCACTTATTTTCTCTTTTACTTCTCTACTTATAGCAATAGTTGTTTTTTCCATTTTATAATCTTTATAATTTATATAATAATTATAATTCTTATAATATTTAAATGTTTTGGTTATCTTCTCTTAACTCGAATAAAATAAACAAACCACACAAACCACAAACGCATTTGATACTGATAATTAAAATTTACATTAACAATTTCCAAATACAAAATCTTCTCAAAATAAAAAAATAAAGAAATAGAATAAATAAAAAATTAAAATAAAAAACTTGGTTTTATTTTTTACTTGTTTCAAAAATAGCTTTTATTGCTACAACTAATGCTGCTGCACTAACAAATGCTACGAAACTTCCCAGAATTGTATTAAGATAACTACTTACTACTCCAATTATTGAAATAGCAGTTATGCTTGCAATTCCGCCAGTTAGCAAAGCTATATTTGCAACTAAAAACTTATTACTGTCTTTTTCAGATATGTTAAGGAATCCTACAACTAAACCAAGTATAAACAAGGTCAAGGCTATAGTTGTCGCATATCCTGTTAGAAAAGATGCAAGTACTGCTATTACTAACCCAATTAAAAAAGCCCACTTTCCAACAAATTTTATATTCATTTTCACCTCCTTTCACCTTCCTGAACAAAAACGTAAACCCCTTTTAATTCTACTATAAAAGCAAAGGGAGTTTAAAAGTTTTTCTAAGGAGAGAATTACACTCGCTAACGCTCGTGATGATTTAAATGTTAAAAATTAGTTAGTAAAATAACTTAACGTGCATTCTACCATTAACAACTTATCAAAATCTGTGTTAACAAAAAATTTTTGAGGCGGACGAATTCGTGGAGGTAAGGTAAGGGATAAACAAGCGGGGTCGCGAGATTGGGTATGGGTTAATAGAACAAACTTACAAAATTAATCAATAAAAAAATAAAGAAATCACCTATTTTTTCCTAAATTAATATTAATTTAGTATCTTCTATTAAAATTTCCTCTTGAACTACCGCCACCGAATCCACGATTTCCACCACCGAAGCTTCTTCGTGGTCTTTCTGGTCTGTCTTCCATTGGCTTTGCTTCAGAAACCTTAAGCTCTCGTCCCTGTACGTCTTTCCCATTCAATTCTGAAATTGCTTTTTTAGCAACTTCATCATCGGAAATTGTTACGAAACCGAAACCTTTTGAACGTCCTGAAAACTTGTCTTTGATAAGAGTAACTTCGTCAGCGTTATACTCTGCAAAAAGTTCTTTCAACTCATTATCGTCAACAGAAAAAGGCAAATTTCCTACATGTAACTTCATCTTCATATCCTCCTTACAATTTTATAAATAGAAATAACTTACTTCTTATCATTCGTTTAATACTCATAATCTTCTCTAACATTGAGAGTTTTTAAACGTTTGTATGGGAAAAAGGATTATTTATAATAAATCTCTTCTTTTATTTATCATTTGGAATCAATTCTCTTTTCACGGAAATTTCTTTAGTTGCCAAAACATCATCTAAGGTTCTAAGTTTGTTTAGTTGATCAGATAGGATCATTACTCTTTTTACAACATGATTGGAGACCCTTTCATAAAATGATGAATTTATCATTTGCGGGTCATAAGTTTTAAACATCCTTGTTTTTGGGTTAATATCTCCCAAATCCATCATTCCATGTTGTGGGCAAATTGCCATTAAAGCATATTGAACATCAATTCCATCTTTTTTTACAGGCTCAGAAATATGTGCATAGATAAAAACTGGACAATTAAAGTCTGGTCTAAAAGCCCCTTCCAATTCTAATACTCTCCGAATTTCTACTGGAATATATACAATACCCATATTCCAAAAAGACAAAATAGAGTATTTAAGTTTTCCTAATTAAATTTATATATTTCACTGCATTTAGTATTTCATGAAAAAGAGGGTTTTACAAATCTGCAAAAACCCAATCTGTAAAAAAGAGTTCGGAATTCTTCATGATAAAGCGGGAGAGATAAGAGTTCGTTGTCCGCACTGCAAAAGGCTTCAAAAAATAACCTTTCCTATGAAGAAGAAAGGGAAGGAAAAGAAAAGATAATTGTGCTCATAAACTCGCAAATATTGATAGATATTGTTAATGAAAGAAATATAATTAATTTTACTCCCTTAACTAAGTTATCAGCGAAAAATCTTGTCCGAAGGCAGATTTTGAAGCCCTTAATCTGCGAACGAACTTGTGAGTGAGTATATCTTACAATCCAAAATTCTCAATAAAATTCTCAATGACTTTATATTCCATAAGAAAATCCTGTCCTTTTTTTGTGAGAGAGAAAGTTTTCTTTTCCTTCTCATCTATGTCGAATTTAATAAACTTCTTGCTAATCAATTCGTTTATATATTCCTTGAACATTTGAGGAGACAAATTAGACGCATAAAGCAAACGAGTGGGTTTTATTTCTCTGTTTTGTCTGATCGTCTGAAGTATGTCCCTGATGACATCTAACCTCTCACGTTTCTTTGTTGCCATATTATTTTATCTTTGTGACTTTTATAACCCCATATAAAAAGAATAGAAAAAATACAACATTGATTATTCCCACATTGATTAATAATCCTGAATTCCAGTTAAAATATAATGGAGCAAGCAAATTCAGTGTCCAGGCTATTAAGCCTAAGAGCATTGCGACAAAATAAAATTTCGGAAATTGGTGTTTGTTTCTGTTTTTTCTAAGATTAGCAAAAGAGACTATTGATGCATAGAAGAAAATTATTATTTGCGAAGCGAACATAAAATAATAAGTGTGCCATGCTTCATCAAGCACTGCGATTATTAAAGCCATTAAATGAAAGACTGCTATCTTTGCATTCAACAGAGAACTGAAATATTCTTCTTTTGAAGATTCAAATTTTCTCCATACCAAACTGTAAAGCAGGAAAAAACCTGCCATTATTAAAAAATATTCAAAGATTGCTTGCACAACATAAACAGAACTGAAACCGAGGTCAGAAAGAATTCCAAAAATATATCTTACTATAAATGCGACTCCATAAAAAAAGAAAGCATTTCTAAAATATCTTATTCCCTGATGCAAACTAAGCCTGAAAAATTTGTCTGTCTTGATAACTATAACAGCACAAATCAAGCTTACTGCTAAGGCATAAAGTAGTTCTAACACCCATTTGTTCTCTATTATCAACGAATACAAACCCATAAAAAAGACACTTATTCGAGTTATTTAAAGTTTTATATGATAAAAATTATTATATTTAACTCATATCTCTGATGTAATATATCTTTCATAAGCAAAATTTATAAAAGATTAAAATAAGAAATTTTATGGCGGATAAAGGCAAAAATATTGGCAAGGTTGTACTTTATCATGGATCTTTAAAAGAATTGAATTCAAGAGATAAGCGTAAACAATATACTTTTGCGAGTGATTTATCTTTTATTTCTAAAGGTTATAAAGACCCTTACAAAGCTGAACCAAATAGTGAATTTGATATGATAAATAATTTTAAAGATGCAAAGGCAATAGGAAATGTCTTAAAAGAGATTCAAAAAAAAGGATATGATGGGTTAGTTAATGTCAGAAGTTTATTATATAATGACCATACGAATATTATAAGAATGGCTATTGAAGGTACACCGATTATCTTAGAAGAATAATCTCTTCTAAATTACCTTTAAAAAATATATCATTACTATATATTTTTCTTTCTGACGCTTTATAAAGAACTTTTTATTCAATAATTTAAGTTAAAAGAGACGCAAGAGTTTGATATTATTCAATCATGCTTAAACGAAAAGTTTAACCTCATCAACTTATTCGAGTCCCCTTCAAGAGACAAGGCGAGGCTGGGCACATGATGGCGATTAAAGGTCAAAATCTCGCTAACAGCTAAACCTTGTTTCTCATATTCAAACGAAAAGTTTAACCTCATCAACCCCTGAAACGAGGGCTTGTCCCTTGTTTCTCATATTCAAACGAAAAGTTTAACCTCAACCCCTCGGAGACAAGGACTTATGTCCTTGTTTCCACAACCCATAATTCTTAACAAAGATTATTTAAATTCTTTTTTTTTTCTTTTAAATCTATACAAGTAATAAAATGCCATCCAAAAAGCTCACAAAACTTTTGAAAAGCACACAGGAATATTACAAAGGCAGAAAGGTTCCTAAACCATATCAAAAAAAATACGGAAAGACATACGATAAAGAAGGGCCGAGAAGCATTGGTTATGCAATAGCTAAAAGAGAAGGTTGGAAAGTTAATAGAAGAAAAAAGAAAAAGTAAGTTGGGAATAGGCCACCTTCTGTCGTTCCTCGCTCTCCACGAAAACCGTGGCACGTGCGAATGGAACGTGTTAACATTCAACTATGCGGCTTTAAGCCTTGCACCAGTCAAGATGTTCGTTTCATCAAATCTTGCTTCTCGAAGTTCCACGCAGGTTTCATAACTCAAAGCAAGCTGTGCCGTTTCTGTAACAGTGCTCTACTTTACAGCAGTTCACTTTCGTGAATGACTTTGTCACAAACAAAAATCTTGTTTTGTGGGTGGGCGGACCTTCCTCAGAACTCAGTGACTATAATTTCATCACTTATCCATTCAAGGATAAAGTCCCGAAGTTAACTACCCAACTTACAAAAATACAACATTAAATTCTCTTTTAAAGGTTTTGGTTTATCTTTTAAAACATAATAAATGGGACCCCCGGGAGTCGAACCCGGGACACCTACGTCTTCAGCGTAGTGCTCTCCCGCTGAGCTAAGCCCCCAATTATAAAATAATAAATTAAATACTTTTAAACTTGTTGATTAAGAATTAGAATAAAATCACCCATTAAAATCTTCTAATAACTTTTTTAGCCTTGAATCATCATGGTGCAAGACTACACAGGACAAACGAGGAAAAGTATTATGATATATAATTGCAACAAACTTTCCTGGCGTGTATTGATTATTCTGAACTACGATAGAATCATCTTCAAAGATATAATAACCTTTTTTTACCAATAATGCTCTAAGTTTTTTCTCGTTTCCTTCTATAGAATAGGCTGTTAATTCTTTCATATCAAATCAAGAGATTGTTTATTTAAAAAAATTATTATAATAAATATAATAAAAATGTAAGTTGGGAATAGGCCACCTTCTGTTGTTCTTCATCTTTCGACGAACAGAACATGTTGACATTCAACTAAGCGGCTTTTTGCCTTGC
>CAYHEN010000029.1:0-7974 GCA_964355745.1 Candidatus Woesearchaeota archaeon | reverse complement strand
TCAAGAACAAGCGAGAAAATTGTCAAGAGAGTTATAAGAGGAATGCTTCCGAATTACAGAGTTGGAAGAGGAAGAATTGCATTCAAGAGAATAAAATGCTATGTAGGAATTCCAAAAGAGTTTGAAGAAGAGAAAAAGATTTCTGCTGGGAGATTAAAAACACACGGGAAACTGGTAAGTGTTAAGGAAATTGCAAAATGAACAAAATAATCACTTCTGGAAAAAGAAAGCAAGCAGTAGCAAGAGCTGTTCTCCAAGAAGGAACAGGAAAGATTTCAATAAACAAAAAGGATTACAAGAATCTTCATTTCTTTGACAAATTAAAAATAGACGAGCCCTTGAGAATTGCAGAGAACATTTTAGGAAAATTGAATTTTGATGTTTCAATAACTATAAAGGGTGGTGGAGAAAAAGGGCAGATAGAGGCTGCAAGGATTGCATTATCAAAAGCCATCTTGAATTTTTCAAAATCAGAGCAATTAGAAAAAGCATTTTTAGATTATGACAGAAATTTGCTTGTTGCTGATGTCAGAAGAAAAGAGGCTTACAAGCCAGGAGACAGCAAGGCGAGAAGAAAAAGACAGAAGTCGTATAGATAATTGGACGTTTTCTGCATCAATTTTTACAAATTGCTGGAAGAAAAAGACAGAAGTCGTATAGATAATTATCTTATTAAAACAAGTTTGGGGTGGGTTGATAATTCTCTAAACGTTTCATTAGAAAATAATTGATGAGCTAATAAATCTGCATAATAAACTACTGGAGGACAGTGGGGGTGTTTTGAGATTCTCCCACGATTATTTTTTTGTTTTTTGATGAAGTTATCCACAATAACAGATTCTATTCCCCTAAATCCATAAAATCTGTCTCTCAGAAAGTTTCTCCCATTTTTATCTAATCTACCGTCAAGATATATTTTTAAAATTCTTACCCCGAAATCCATTTCGTCCAAAAAAGATGTGATTAATGACGGAATTGTACGGGTTAAATTTGAATGTGAGTGTCTATATTTCTCTTCAGTTAAGATTCCAAATCTGTAATCTCTCATTTCTGAATTAATCCAGTCTGGAAGAAAAGAATAATCTCTGACATTGGGGAAATCTCTTACAAGGCCGTCTTTACAAAGTAGAGAAAAAGTAGCGACAATTATTTCACCCAGCGAATTTCCTGCATGATTAGAATCATCCCCTCCAACATAAAGAATATCATTATAACCTCTCTTTTCAAACATCCAGCTAAAAAAAAAAGAAAGTATAAAAAGATTTATTTTATTCCTAACTTCTCCATCTTATTCTGAACATGATTGAATAAGGTTGATGAGACAATTGGTTGATGATTTCCATTGTGAATTTGATTGTTAAATTTTATTTTCCCGATATAGGTAAAATTTTTTAGGATTTTTTTCAAACCATTCACAGAAAGATTATGTTTCTGTGCCAATTGCCTTAAACTTATGTTTTCGTTTAGAAATTCTTCAAAGATTTCTTCTATTTCTTTGTAATTTTCTGCAGGGGTTAATTTTCTTTCGGAAATTTTGTATCCAAAAGGCGCTCTTGACATTAAATTTCCTTGAGAAGCTTTTTTTATCATGCTTTGTTTTTGACTTATTCTTAAAGATTTGAGTTTTTCTATCTCTTTTTTCAGTTCTTCATTTTCTTTTATCAGTTTCTCTGTTTCATTCATACAATATTATAAGAAAAACCCTATTTAAATTTATTATTAGGAAATTAAACAAAATGTTTATATACTAGAATTAATTTTTATCAAAACGTTTTAAGTTACAAATATGAATCGCAGTACAATTATTGTTGAAAGAAAAGAAAAGAATGAGGACGAACCTCCCGGTCCTATAAAATCAGGAGGGATGACTTCTATAGAAGATGTTTCTAAAATTTCTAATTTGTCTAAGGAAAAGATAAAAGAAATTTGTGACAAATATCCTGTTCGTATTCCAAGATATTACTTTTCATTGATTAAGGAAAAAGATGATGGAATTTACAAGCAATGCATTCCTTCTATAGAAGAGATACTAGATGTATCTAGCGAGGAGGACCCTCTTAAAGAAGAAAGCAGAATAAAGGAAGGAGTTCCTTCTTTGATAACCCATAGATATCCAGACAGAGTTTTATTCAGAATTTCAAATTCATGTGCAATGTATTGCAGATTCTGCACTAGAAAAAGAAAAGTTGGAGACTTGAACAAACAGCCAACTTGGAGAGAAATCAAGAGGGCTTTATCTTACATTCAACAACATTCAGAAATTAGAGATGTTATTCTTTCTGGGGGAGATCCTTTTATGCTTCAGGATACTTTATTGGAAAAAATTCTGAATTCTGTTTATATCATAATCTCCAAAAGAGAAAATGGGATCATAAGAATTGGAACAAGAGTTCCCTGTGTTTTTCCGCAAAGAATAACCCCCAATCTTTGCAATATATTGAAAAAATATCATCCTCTTTACATAAATACTCACTTTAATCATCCAAATGAAATAACCTCCGAGAGCAGAGGGGCTTGTGAGCTACTTGTTAACGTTGGAATTCCTATGGGAAATCAGACTGTGCTTCTGAAGGGAGTTAATGATAATCCAGAAACAATAAAAAAACTCATGCAAGGATTAGTCAGCATGAGAGTAAAACCTTACTACATTTATCAATGCGATCCTGTTAAAGGAGCAAATCATTTTAGAACAAAAGTTGAAAAAGGGCTTGAAATCTATAAATCTCTCAGAGGATATACTTCTGGATTGTGTGTTCCGCACTTTGTTATTGATGCACCAGGAGGAGGTGGAAAGATCCCTCTTCTTCCGGAATATGTTCAAAGCATAGATGACGAAAAAGTTGTCATGAAAAATTACAAGAATGACAAATACGAATATATTCAGCCGGGTTAAACAGGTGTTTAAACAGATGTTTACAACTTATCCTCAACCTTCTTCCATGCTTTTATTAAAGTAGCTAAAGTTCCATCCATTTCTTCTTCCATATACTCTTCAAATTCTTGTTTTTTGTTTGGTGCAAAGTGAAGTTATGAGTAGAGGTTTTCAGTTTAACTGATTCAATTAACCTTAAACTGAAAGCGGAGGGTGGGAATCGAACCCACGAATATTCGCTCTCTGCTTCTGAGCTGCAGGCGAATGCAGTAGCCACTGTGCCACCTCCGCAATGTTCCATTTATGGAATGTTGCTGACCAAAAATTCAAAAGTTTTAAGTCGGCGTATAATCACTAAAAATAGAATATATATAAAATTATTTATTTAAGAATATTACTTTTTCTTCATCTTCCTAACAACTTTTGCAACTTTTCTCATAATATTATCCTTCAAATGTAAAGCATGATGAGGGCAGATTTCAATACAGCAAAAACACCTTATGCATTTTTTCTCATTAATGACTGGATAAGGACTTAAAGTTATAGCTTTCATTGGACAGTGTTTCACACAAATCCTGCATTTTACACATTTATTTTCATCAACTACTATCTTTTCTTTTGTCATGCCAAGTAAAACAGCATTAACCATTGCTCTTTTAAATCGGGAGGGCTTTTCAAATTTCAAGTTAGGAATTTTCCTCAAGTCTCCAACAATTTCAACATTATAATTTCCCAAATTTCTTTTTACAGCCTCTTTTATTGTTAAAATATTTTTGGAATTATACCCCATCAATCTTGCTGCAACTATGTCAAGGCTAACAGCATTTTTAGAAGCAAGAATTAAATTAATTCTCTTTGGTTTGCCTGCAGAAGGACCCTCACCTTCCATGGCAATAACAGCATCCATAACATTCAATTCTGGTTTAATATTTTGATAGATATCAACCAATAAATAAGAAAATTTCTCTTCTCCTTTTGCATTTCTGTGATAAACCTGTTTTACTCCCCCAGGAATACAACCATAAAGGTTTTTGACTGCACCGGTTAGTTTAGTCAGAGTATGCGTTTTTAATTTAGGGACATTGATTATTAAATCTGCTTCTTTAACAATCTTGGGGAGATAAAAATGCCCCAAAATTTTTGCCCTTTTATCTCTAATCTTAATGAGTTTTTGTTCTTCAAAAACTATTGGTTTAAACTGCCAATATCCTGTTTTCCTGAAATTATTTTCGCTGTCAGTGAAAGAACTCTCCCCAATCTTTGCATTTTTAAAAAATCTCGTTAAAGCTTTGACAATTGAAGGATGGGTTATAATTGCTTCTAAATTTTCTTTAAAATATCCGACAATGTTTGGCTTAATCAAAATCTTTTTGTATTTGCCTGCAGGAAAATCCAATAATTTTAAAACTTTCCCAATAGCCCTGTCTATTTCTTTTTGATTATAACTCTTACATTTTACTATTGCAACTTTTTCAACACTCTTTTTCATTTTACCTGTAAAATGAATCCACAGGCTTTAGCCAAGGACCTTTCATTTTATAAAATCTAAAAGTTCTGGTAACCTATCAATCTTACTATATGGGTCAAAATGACTTCTATCTTTAAGGATTAAAATTTTTGCACTAAGATTTTTCTTAAACACATCAACATCAGATAAAGGAACATAAGGGTCATTATCAGAAAATATTACTATAAATTCATTGCAGTGAGTTTTAATTTTTTTAAAATCAATTGGAGTTTCCATCCAGGGTTTTGCTATTTCTATTACTTCCTCTCCTTCTTCTTCAATAGTATTTTTATCTAAATGCATCCAAGGAGCAATAAGAATAACTTTTTTCACTCTTTCATTTTTATCAAGTTTTTCAATATACCTCAAAACTGCCTGACAACCCACACTATGTCCAATAAAAATATCTTCCTTATTTAATGGTTCAGCAATCTCTTTAATTCTCTTAGCCCATGATTTAATCTCTGGTTTATTTGCATTAGGCATCTTTGGAACAACAACATCATATCCTCTTTTTTCAAGAGATTTCTTTATCCATTTGTGCATTGGTTCTTCAGGACTTCCATCCCACCCATGAATCAAGAATACTCTTCTCATTTTATTGTAAATGCCCCCGACAGGATTTGAACCTGCGACCCTTAGCTTAGAAGGCTAATGCTCTATCCAGGCTGAGCTACAGGGGCTTATTGAATAACTAAACTAAGAAAAAATTGTATTTAAAATCTTTCTATATCTTCTTATCTCACTTCAATCTCATCCAAATCCTTGACTAAAACAGAATTCTTGAAAATCTTTTTAGCAGCATCCAAAATCTTTTTAGGATTTTTGCTGTACCTCTGACTAATGTGAGTAAGAACGAGTTTCTTGGATTTGGATTTTTTGGCTATGTCTGCGGTATGATTTACATTTAAATGCCTGTATTCTTCTGCCTTATCTTCTAATTCCTCCCCAAAAGTAGATTCACATATTAATAAATCAGAATTCTTTACAAACGGAACAATATTTTTATTAAAAGAAGTGTCAAACACAAAAGAAACCTTTTTCCCAATCTCTTCGTAAGTTAAATTCTTTGCAAAATATTTTTTCCCTTGATAAACAACATCTTTTCCTTCCTTTAACTTTTTGAGAATAGGTCCTTTTAATTTTGTTTTTTCTAATTTTTTCTTGTCTATTCTCAATCTTGCTTTCTTGACAAATGTGTAGGCATTGCATGAGGTTCCGTGCGTCATTTTCTCTGCTTCCAAATAGAATTCATCATTCTCAAAAAATTTGTTTTCCACTTCTTGAACATTTATTTTATATTTTCTCTGAAAAGCAAATGTCTTTAGAAGAATTTTCATAAATTCTTTTGTTCCTCTTGGCCCATAAATGTCTAATGTTTTATTATAATCACTGAAAGCCAATGTCTGCAAAAGTCCAGGAAGCCCTAAAACATGGTCTCCATGCCAGTGTGTAATGAGAATCTTTGTTATTCTATTAGGATTTAATTTCGCTTTTCTGAATTGTCTCTGCGTTCCTTCTCCGCAATCTAGAAGAATAGATTCATTCTTGTATTCCAATAAGATAGAAGTATGGTTTCTTTCTGCACTTGGAATAGCATCTGAAGTTCCCAAAAAAATTACTTTAATCATACGTTTATAAGTAAAAAAACATTTATATAATTTGTCAATGCTAAGTCAGAAATTTAAGTTGCCTACTTTTTTAAGGCAGTTGACGCTGGAGAAATGCAGATTATAGTATCTCCCCTTAAGAAAGTCAAACCAAGATTTCTTTTTACTTCCCCGTTTTGCATTTCTTTTATGTTATCCAATACCAAATTAATGTGGATATCAAATGCTAAGAGGGTTCCTACGAATTGCTTGTCTCCTTTCAAATAAACTAAAACTTCTTTTCCTTTTGAGCTGTTCAATAGATCCAAAGGCCTCTCGATACCACTAACCATAAAGTAAAACATTATACTTCGTTTATAAACATTTCGCAACAAAATCAATCAAAAGGTATTTAAATTAATTTTTTCAACTAATTTAATGAACAAAGGAAGAAAAATATCTGGTGGAAGATACATCCAGCACAGAAAAAAGAAACTGCATGAATTAGCAGGGCAGAAAAGAACCGTAAAACTTGGAACAGAAAAAAGAAGAGTGAAAAGAGTTAGAGGTTCAAACAGAAAAATATTCTTGTTAGGAGCCAAATTCGTCAATATAAATGACAAAGGAAAGGCAAAGAAATTTGAAATAAAGAATGTTCTTGAAACTCCTTCAAACAGGTTCTTAGCAAGACAAAACATAATAACAAAAGGAACAATAATTGAAACAGAAGCCGGAAAAGTTAAAGTAACAAACCGCCCTACTCAGGAAAGTGTGATTAACGGAATTCTTATAAAGAATTAAAGGGGAGTTTGATAAAGAGAAACTTGGTTCTCTTTATTTTTACTATTATATCATAACTATAAAAAGAGAAAAATTTATATATAGGAAAGCTTTATAAATCCTTATATAAAATGAGTTTTGTAAAAAAATGTCCGGAATGTGGAAGCATAAATTTAACATATGATTCTCATCTCGGAGAAATAATCTGCAATGACTGTGGCTTGGTTATCGAAGAAAAGATGACTGATAGTGGCATGGACCTACAAGGCAAGTTCGATAAAGACGAGAAAAAGGGAAGAGGCGGAGCTCCTATAAGCATGCAGAAATTCGACAAAGGCTTAACAACAAATGTGGGGGAAATTTCTGATATTTATAAATTAGAGCCAGGACAAACAAGAAAATTCTTGAGATTAAAGAAATGGCAAGAAAGAGTTTCAACTTCTATTGAAAGAAATTTAAGATTGGCTATGGCTGAACTCAGGGTCATTGCTTCTTATTTGAACCTTCCAAATGTCGTGAGAGATGAAGCTTCAAGGATATACAATTATGTTCTTCAAAGAGGATTAGTAAGAGGAAGAAGCATGGAATCAGTAATTGCTGCTTGTTTGTATGCTGCATGCAGAAGTTATAATATCCCAAGAACACTAGATGAAATGGCAACTGCTTCTGATGTAGAAAGAAAAGAAATAGGAAGGACTTACAGATTTATAATAAGAAAATTAGGGATTAAAGTAAAACAGAGTTCTCCAAAGGATTATATTTCAAGATTCTCTTCTGTCTTGAAACTCTCTCCAAGAACTCAAAATGACGCTCTCAATGTCTTAAAAAACGCAGAGAAGGTCGAATTAACCTCAGGAAGAGGCCCTGCAGGAATTGCTGCCGCCGCCTTATATGTTGCAGCATTAATGAACGACGAGAAAAAAACCCAGAGAGAAGTCGCAGACATAGCAGGTATAACAGAAGTAACCATAAGGAACAGATACAAAGAGTTAATTGAAAAGCTCAAACTCGAAGATAAAATAAAAGAAAAAGAAGTCGTTCTGAGATAATTAGTTCTAAAGGTTTTTATATCATAAATTAATTGTATTGTTACGCTAAGATGAAATCCAAGAAAGATTTCATCGGCAGACATTTACCCCTTAATAAATGTCGCAAATATCTGCGGGAGTGCCGGAGTGGTCAAACGGGACAGGCTTAGGTGAGCAAGAAATGTTCATAGATCGGAA
>CAYHEN010000028.1:0-8430 GCA_964355745.1 Candidatus Woesearchaeota archaeon | reverse complement strand
TGACTCTCCAGACTTACCTGACAATGAAATAGTTTTCTTTGTTACAGACAAGGGAATCATTGACGAGTAGGTTTAATTAAAAAGAATATTCCAAAAAAAAACATTTATAAACGTCTTCCTTCTTATTTATTTAATAAAGAGGACAAATGAAGATGAGGGAAAAGAGGTTGGTAAGGTGTTTTGGAATAATAGTTTTTTCCTTAATTTTATTTGTATTATTGAGTAATTTTATAAGTGCAGCCATAACAATAGTTTCACCAGCAAATAACTTTAATTATAGTACAACAGCTGTATTTAATGTCAGTTTTATTAATGGAACTGATTATCCCAACAACATTTTGAATGCCACTTTTTATTATAATTTAAGCGGAGCTTGGACTTATATTGGTTTTACTGCAGATTGTAATATTAATAGTGGTCTTGGTGCTGGAGGCACTAATGTCAGTTCTTGTAATGCGACTCTAAATCTTCCTGCTAATAGTGAGGGAAGATATAGTATTAATGCAACCTTAGGAAATAATACTGCTTATGGTGCATCAGTTATAACCACCAATGTGGTTTTTGATAATACCCCCCCAAGGGTTACAACTTTTTATAATGTAGTAGACAATGGGAATTATTCTGGGACAATTAACTTAAATGTAACTGTTAATGATACATTGGAAGTGAGCTCTGTTTATTTTAATATAACTAATTCAACTGGACAAGTAAATTTCACAAGAGCAAACAATCTTGGGGGAGGGATTTATTATAACCTTACAATAAATACTCTTAATTATCCCGACGGAAAATATAATGTAACTGTTTATGCAAATGATACTCTCAATAATTTGAATAAGTCTCAAAGAATTCAGGGAACTATTGATAACACTGCACCGACAATTAGTCTATCTAAGTCTAGTTCAACAACGAGTTCTATGGTAGTTAGTTACTCTTGTAGTGATGCTACAAGTGGATTAGAGAGTTGTACTCTTTCAAGTTCTTCTGGGACAGTTTCTGGTTCAACTATCTCTGGTTTGAGTTGTGCTATCAGTTATACAATTACAGTGAGTGCAGAAGATAATACAGGCAATACAGCTTCTTCTTCAGGATCATTTTCAACAGAGGGTTGTGGGGGGATTATAACACCTTCTTTGCCCAAGAAAGTTGGTTCTTTTGCGTTAATAACTCCCGGAAAAGCAGCAATATTGAAAAATTTTGATTCTAAAATCGGAGTTAAAGAGATACAGATAGAAGTTAGTAACGAGGCACAGAATGTAAAGATTACTGTTACAAAGTACGATAGAAAGCCCGCAGAAGTTTCTGTTGCAAAATCAGGGATAGTTTATCAGTACATTCAAATTGATACTCAGAATTTGAATGAAAATTTAGATAAGGCAGTTGTTCAGTTTAGGGTTGAAAAATCATGGATTGCAAATAATAATTTACAAAAAGAAAATGTTGCTGTTCACAAATTTGATAATTCAGGGAATATATGGAGTGAGTTAACAACAACTTACAATAGTGAAGATAATACTTATTATTACTATGATATTGAATTAGAAAGCTTTAGTTATTTCGCAATTGGGGAAAAAGTACAAGTAGCATCAGGAGAAGGAGAGGAAGAAGAAACTATTACAGAAACTTTAACAAAGAATTACTCATGGGTTTGGATAATTATTGTTGTTGTAATTTTAACAGCTATTTTCTTTTTGTTTAAGAAGATTAAGAAAAAGAAGGGGAGACAATGAAGAAATTATTATTTTTAATATTTTCAGTGACTTTATTTGTAGTATTTACTTCTCTATTTATTTCTGCATGGGAGTTTAATGGAACTATTTATGATGTTAATGGCATTAGACTTTATAACGCGACAATTAATGTTACAGTAAGAGGTCAAAATTTCCAGATTGTGGGATATAATTATACTCGCTCTAATCAAACTGGCTGGTTTAATTTAAGTGTTGCAGATAATCAGCAATGGATGTATGAGCCAAAAATCACTCATTTTGAACAAAATAAAACTGACCTTTCTACGCCAATTGATTATATCGGACAAAGTGTTCCGGCATTTCCTTATCAAGAATTGCAAAATGGTTTAAGCGTTGATTTTTATTTAAAAGAGGCAGGGACAATTAATATTACTGCTGTTAATGGTTCAGGAACAACTAAAACATTTCAGTATCTTGTTAAAGATATTGCTTTAGGATATCCTATTGCAGAAGGATTTGAAAGTTATGTTTCTCAGGTAACATTGTATGTTCCACGAAACAGAAACTATTCCATAATGATTTATCCAAATCAAAGTATGCCTGTAAGTTTTAACTGGAATAATTTCTCTTCGACAACTGATTATAGTTTTACATATAATTCTAATTACAATGTCACTACACATACCCTTCATAAAAAATTTAATGTTACTGAAAATTTGATTTGGGTTACAGGATATGCTTTAAATTCTACAGGAGGAACCGATGATTATAATGAATTTACGGTTGTTCCATTTATCTTAGAGCCAGGAGGTATGATTTATTTAGGAGAAAATGCAGCGATGCCTTACAATATGAGTGCTTGGCGAGGTGTCTCAGATTTTCATAATTTAACAAATGGATTTTATAATATTACTCTTCCTGGTCCTGCAGAATCCATTAATTATATATTGTTTGCAACAGCAAGAAACGGAACTGGTTATTATGGGGGGTATAGAAATGTGACTTTGAGTTATGGCAGTTCTAATACTAATATTAATTTTACAATGTATCCTTTGATGTCAATAGACTGGGCAAGTGCAAACAGCAATTTTACTATGAATGATGCCGCAAATTGGAATAGAAAAAATATTTCAAGTGCAAAACAAAGATTTAATTTGATTAATTCGACAGGAAGTATCTTAAGCCAAACTTCTGCACATATTGAAGTTACCATAGATTATTCAGGTTATAATGCAACAGAATTTACTTTTATGTTTGACATATCTCAAGGAGGTAGTGCAAGCTTTTATTTGCCTTTAATAAATGCAACAGGAATAAAAGAAATGAATATATACAGCATGAATTATGCTCCTAAGAGAGTTGGAAAAAGAAGTGCTGCACAGATTTTATCAAGTAACAATATTACCTTAAGCCAATTTAATCCTCAGGCTATTGATACTCAATTACAATCTGGTAATATTGTAATGGAATTATATATTTCAAATTCAACTTGTGATGTTCCTAATCCAGCCTCTCCTTGTGGGATTGGTTCTTCAAGCAGTATGCAAAACTTTAATCCTTTAGGTGCAGTTATAGGAGGAGGAAAATTAAGTTTTAGAATGGGAACAGGAGGAATTTTAATTCATTATGTTAATGTAGATATGTTAGCTTCAGGCCCTCCAGATGCTTTGTTTGACAATTCTCAAACCGAGACCACAACAGGAGATTTTAATGCAGCATTAAGATTCGGCTCTTTAGGACCAACAATCTATGATTATGTTCTAGTTTCAATGCCATATACAGAGGGTTCAACCAGTCAAACAGGGATAAATGAAAATGCTGATGTAAATATGTCTATACCTCTCTTTTATGATGAAAATGCTTCTGGAGTTATGGACTGGACAGCTCCAATATGGAACTCAAGTGCGAATGGAAGTGCGGGAAGTGCTTTAGTAGGAAATTATTCTCACTTTTCAGCTCGTCAGAGTGAGTGGGCTGTTTTAATGAATCAAACAAATTGTACGACAAATATAAATATATTTAATGTGACGAATCCTTGTTATATAGATAAAACTAATAATAGAATTTGGATTAGATTGCCTCATTTCTCTGGGAATAAACCGGGTGTTAGTGGAAGTGTTATCACTGCTTCAACAACAACTACAACAACCACAGGAGGGTCTTCTGGAAGTGTAACCGAAGTTAAAAAAGCTCATTCATGGACAAAAATAACCCCGGGTGTTGCAGAAATAATGAAAGATTTTGATAAAGATATAGGAATAAAAGAAATTAAAATAGAAGTCAATAAAGAAGCTCAAAACGTTAAAATAACTGTCACAAAGTATGACGGAAAGCCCGCAGAAGTCTCTGTTGAAAAAACAGGGAAAGTGTATAATTATTTGAAGATAAATACTGAAAATTTAGAAGAAAATCTAAGCAAAGCAACTCTAAAATTACAAGTAAATAAATCTTGGGTTTCTAATAATAGTTTAGAAAAAGAAAATATTGTTTTGTTCAAATTTGATAATATTTCATTAGAATGGAACGAGCTTCCAACTACATATAGTGAAGAAGATGATAACTACTATTATTATGAAACAGAATTAACTTCTTTCAGTTATTTTGCAATTGGGGAAAAAGTACAAGTAGCATCAGGAGAAGGAGAGGAAGAAGAAACTATTACAGAAACTTTAACAAAGAATTACTCATGGGTTTGGATAATTATTGTTGTTGTAATTTTAACAGCTATTTTCTTTTTGTTTAAGAAGATTAAGAAAAAGAGAAAATAAAAACATTTTAATATTCTGTTCTTTCTAAGTTTTTATGAGCAAACAGGAAATTAAACTCGCAACCCCGCTAATGTGGATTACACGCGAAATTGCTCACCACAAATACAAGAGTTCACTTCGTTCCCTCTCATTCGCTAAAGCAAATGAAACAGGAGTTTTGCATAATGAATAAAGATTGGTTTATTGCGGATTTACATATCCATTCCAGATTTTCAAGAGCATGTAGCAGCAATATAAATTTTGAAAATCTTGTCAAATGGGCAAAGGTAAAAGGACTTGATTTATTGGGGACAGGAGATTTCACACACCCCTTATGGCTTAAAGAGATAAAGGAAAAATTAGAAGAGAAAAATGGCTTTTATTATTACAAGGATTTTCCTTTTGTTATAACAGGGGAAATTTCCTTAATTTACACACAAGAGAGTCAGGAGAGTAAACCTCTTACTCCAAATTTGACAAGCCAAATTCGTAGAGGGAGAAGGATACATCTTGTTGTTTTAGTTCCTAGTTTAGAAGTTGCAGATAAAATAAATTTTTATTTAGATACAAAAGGGAGAAGAGATTATGATGGAAGACCGATTTTCAGCATTTCGGGCGAGGAATTTGTTAAAGAAATGATGAAAATTTCCTTTGATATTGAAATTATTCCTGCCCATATTTGGACTCCCTGGTTCGGGCTTTTTGGGAGTGCGTCTGGATTTGACAGCTTAAGAGAATGCTTTAAGGAACAAATGGAAAATATACATGCAATTGAAACCGGAATGTCTTCTGACCCAGAAATGAATTGGAGAATAAAGGAATTGGAAGACAAGGCAATAGTAAGTTTTTCTGACAGCCATAGCTTTTGGCCTTTTAGATTGGGAAGAGAAGCGACTATTTTTAAGAGGACAGATTCTTATTCAGAATTAATTAGGCAAATTAGAGATAAGGATTTTATAGCAACAATTGAAACCGAGCCAGCATACGGAAAATATCATTATGACGGACATAGAAATTGTAATTTTTCCTGCGGTCCTGAAAAGAGCAAAGAATTAAATGGAATCTGTCCTGTATGCAAAAAACCTTTGACAATAGGAGTTGATAACAGAGTTGAACAATTAGCAAATTATGAAAAAGGATACAAAATAAACAATGCGAAAGCGTTTTATAAAATTCTTCCTCTTCATGAAATTCTTGCATTAGCATTAGGAAGTTCGATTGAAAGCAAAGCTGTCTGGAAGGTTTATAATTCTTTAATTAACGAATTTGGAAATGAATTTGAAATTCTTCTTGAAATTCCTAGGGAAGAATTCATGAGAAAGAATATAGACAATAAGGTAATTGGATTAATCATAAGAAATAGAGAAGAAAAAATAAAAGTTTCTCCAGGGTATGATGGAGAATATGGAAAAGCGATGTTGGGAGAGAAACAAGTTACTCTTACTTAACACTAAATTCTATTCCTAATTTTCTTGAGTCTTTCTCTGCGTTATTTATCATCTCTCTAATTTTCTTGTCTGCTAGTTTTATGTCTTCTGATTCTAATTCCAAACTATATCTTCCGGCTGAGATATATTTGACATTTATTCCGCTGAAAATTTCAAGAATTTTTTTAATAAGGGTTATTCCATTTGGTTTTATTGTTGTTAAGTGTATCTCTTTTTTTATTGTTGCCCTTTTCTTTTTTTGTGTTTTTAATATTTCTAATATTTTTTGTGAATTTTCTTTTCCTACAATCTTCTCAAGTTTTTCTGAATTTGTTTTTGCTTCTTCTAAAAAAGAAAATATCTTATCTTCTTTTGAAATTTCTTTAACTGCTTCTTCTACCTTTTCTCCTAAAACGCTTTTTAATATACTAATATAGCTTTTTTCCTGCTTCTCTTGTTCAATTATTTCCTTTCTTTCTTTTGGACTTACTCTCCTAAGGGATAATTCTATGTTTCCCTGAGAAGATATTCTTAATACTTTACAGACTATTTTTTTCTTAGGAACAACATAATCCCTTATGTTTCTTATTCTGCCGGGAGCGATTTCACTCATGACTATACTTCCCTCTACTTCATGGTTTTCAACAGGAATTTTTACAAATACAACTGTGCCTATAATTCTGTCCACTGTGCATAAAAGTAAGTCTCCGACTTCTAAATTATTCATGTTTTAAGAAGAAAGGAAGGGATTTTAAATCTTTACTAATTCAATCTCTAAGTTTTTTTTCAGGCAGTCTAAAAATTCTTTTTCCTTTTCCTGTTTGAACATACAGCCTGCTGCAAATTCATGCCCTCCTACTTCTCCACCTATCTTTTCTATTACAGAAGTTAATATTTCACGAACATTTTTCCCATTTTTTCCCACGCTTCTTGAAGAAACTTTTATTTTATCATCATAATAAGCCATTGTTGTTATTATTGTCCCTTCTTCATAGATGGAAGAGTTTGAGAGAATGCTTGCTATTGTCCCAATTATTGTATCTTTTATTCTTTCTTTTGCATTGATGATTATAAAACCATTTCCCTCTATTTTTTCAGATTCAGAGACAAATTTTAATGCAGAGATTATGAACTGTTTATATTTTGTATGCAATAATTCTGCTCTTTTTTTTGCTTTCAAAGATTCCATACAAAATTGCAGAGCAGTTTCACTTTCTCCTAATCTTGAACAAGCGTTAATCATCGCGCTTAGTTCTCTTGCATCTTCAAGTTTGTTGAAGAATTTTATAAGGAAAATATCCCCGATTATTTCTTTGTTTTTTACTTTTGGGTTTTTCAAAATTATTGCAGTTACTAATTTTGACATTTCTTCTTCATCTAACTCAATCAAGCTTTTATATTTCCCATTTGGCGGACTTAATCCTAGCTCCCTAAGAAGCTGCGTGACTCCTTGACTGTCTCCTGTTATGCCTGGTATGTAAGGGTCTGAAGAATATTCTAATGTCCTATTTAGCGGACGAGTTGATGGGTAGATGAGAAGTCCTCTTTTTCTTTTTACTTCTCCGTCATTGATTATTAAATTATTTAATTTGTCTATGCTTTTTTCCATAGAATCCCCAATCATTCCAAGAACAGCGAGCTTTGCGAGTTCTTTGGTTTCTTCATTGAGTTGTTTGCAGAAGAGATATACTAAACTAGAGCTACTGATTTCTTCTTTCCCATTGAGTTGCGGATTTAGGATATTTATATTTTCTGGAATGACCTGAAATACTTCATGGTGGTCAATTATGAAAATATCTTTTAAATTTATTTTTGAAAGATGATTCAAACTTGCTGAAGCTAAATCAAGAAAAATAACCACCCTGTCCTTAGGCAAATTTAGAATTGTTTCTTCTTCTAACCTTTTTACAATTTTCAAAGAAAATCTCTTGTCCATTTTTCTTAGAGTTTGCACAAGAATTGTTGCAGAAGTTATTCCATCTGTATCAAAGTGACTTATTATCAAAATATCTTTATCTGAAATAGCTTCTAAAAATTTGTTCGCTACTGATTCAATTTCCAATTCTAAACTTTTACGTAATCTTGTTTCCATACCCTCTTTTCAAAAAAAGTTATTTATTTGCCGAGATATTTTCTTAATCTTCTTAATTTTGCAGAGACTTTTTCTTTATCTCTCATCGCTCTTCTGTCTTTTTTATTTTTTGAAAAATGTTTTTCTAATTTTTCAAGTTTTTGTGAAATATTCTTTTCATCAGGATTTGCATACTTGCTACCGAGAACTTTTGATATTTTTTCCCCGAATTCTTTTGGATGAACTCCTTCTTTTCTTAATGTTTCCCCAATTTTTTCACTTGTAAACCCTTTTTCCCCTAATTCAAGCACCCTTTTTTCGAATTCTTCCTTGGAGATTTTCTTTGTTTTTTTAGTGCTTTCTTCATTTTTTTCTTCTATTTTCTTTGGCATTTTAGTAAATCGCAGTTTGTTCTTTTAAACCTTACTGTGCGATTAAAAAGACTTATAAAAATAGGGAATAGAATAGCCCCACCAGGATTCGAACCTGGGTCA
>CAYHEN010000027.1:0-8531 GCA_964355745.1 Candidatus Woesearchaeota archaeon | reverse complement strand
GGAAGGGACAGCCTGATGGATACTGCCCTGAGAACTCCGAAGTCTGGTTATTTATACAGAAGACTTGCAAATGCCCTTCAGGATTTGAGAGCAGAATATGACGGAACAGTCAGAGACAGCAACAACAATGTTATACAATACAAATATGGAGATGATGGATTAGATGTTTCAAGATTGCATTTGAATGAACAAGTCAACCCAGGAGAAGCAATCGGAATTGTAACAGCACAATCTTTCGGAGAGCCGTCAACACAAATGGCCTTGAATGTATTCCACTTTGCAGGCGTCCAAGAGATGCAGATTACAATGGGTTTGCCAAGATTAATAGAGATTTTTGATGCGAGAAAAAAACCCTCTTCCCCAAAAATGGAAATTTTCTTAAAGAAAGAGTACAACAATGAAAAGGACGCAAAGGTTTTTGCTGAGAAAATTAAAGAAGTTACACTGAAAGAAATTGCTTCTGAAATAAATTTAAACTTCAGCAATAAAACAATTGAAATAATAATTGACAGAAATGGCTTGAGACAAACACACAGTTCAATAAAAACAATTGTTGAAAGACTGAATGATTTGGGTTTCAAAGCCAAAGAAAAATCAGATTCAATAACATTAAATGCTTCTGAATTCAGCTTCAAGGAAATTTATCAACTTAAGGAAAAATTAAAGAAAACAATAATTTCAGGGGTAAAGGGGGTTAAGCAGATTTTAATTGTCAAAAAAGACAGAGATTACATAATCATGACTCTTGGAACAAACATCAAGAGAATAATTGAATTGAAAGAAACAGATGCTGACAGAATTATTTCAAATGACTTTTATGAAATGGCAGAGATTTTTGGAATAGAAGTTGCAAGACAACTAATAATGGATGAAATTTACAATGTTATCAATACACAAGGGTTAGACATCAATGAGAGGCATTTGAAACTTGTTTCTGATGCAATGACAAATACAGCAGAAATCAAGGGAGTTACAAGAATGGGAATAATTGCGCAGAAATCTTCAATATTAGCGAGGGCGACTTTTGAAACCCCAGGAAAACAGTTCATTAATGCCACGATAAAAGGAAGCAAAGATAAGTTAGTGAGTGTTATAGAAAACATAATGCTTAATCAGCCGGTTCCAGTAGGAACAGGCTTACCGGGTTTGATGGTTAAGGTTATTGGACCATTGGTAAAGAAAGAATCAGAGAAGAAAACTGCAAAGAGCGAGGTTGTTGAGGAGACGAATAAGTAAAGCCCAGGGAAAAAGAATTTTGATAATTTTATAAAGGGAGAGGAATAATGAAAAACATGGCAGATTCAAATATCGAATTAAAAGATGATTCTGTAATCATTAACAATTTGATTCTTGAAGATATTAACACCTGTAAAATTTTGAAAGACATTGCAGAGAGTAAGAGAGAAGATTTTATTAAAAAAGCAATAATAATGGGGGCTTTAGGATTGAGGAATATTTACTTAGCCGAGAATGTTGATTATATAGAAAAAGAATTTAAAGAAATAATGAAGAATTTAGAATCTCAGTCAAAAGATATCAAATACAATTTAGATAAGGAGTTTAAAGAATTGTTAAAACTTTCTGAAAATCAGTCAAAAGATATACAATATAATATAGAAAAAGAGTTTAAGGAATTGTTAAAGAATTCTGAAAATCAGTCAAAAGATGTTAAAGCTATGATTGAAAAGACATTAGACGTTGACAGCAATTCAAGTTCTTTGGGAAAGATGAGGGTATTATTTGAAGATTATTTTGATCAAAAAAAAGGGAAGATTAGTGATTTGTTAAGTCCATTTGAAGAAAATTCTCCGATTAAAAAACTAAAAGAAGAAATTTTCAAGAAAATACAAGATTTAAGAGAGGAGTTATTAAAAGAAAGAGCAAAGGAAGAGATAATCGAAAAAACTGCGCTAAAGGGAGGGAAATTTGAGGACATTATTTTAGAACAAATTGAAGATTTTTGTTCGGAATATGAAGATAAGATTGCTTATTGTAGGGAAAATTTAGGTAGAACCGATAAAACAGGAGATATATATATAGACATAGACGGAGATGAAAATAAGAGAATCATTATTGAATGTAAAGATAGTTCTGCTTATTCTTATAAAAAAACCTTAGATGAAATTAATGATGCAATAACAAATAGAAGCGCGAAATTTGGAATATTTCTCTTTAAATTTCAATCTCAAATCCCTTCTGCGTTAACTCCAATGAAGATGACTAGTAATTATATTGTTACTTCTTTTGAAAATTTTGGACTTTATTTTGCTTATAGAGTTGCAAGATTATTTGTTGAGAGGAGAACAGAAAGTAAGCAAACAATTCCCATAGACAAAATTCAAAAAGAAATAGAAAATTTGAAAGAAAAATTGTTATCCTTTAGTAATATTCAAACAAAATTAACTCAGATAACTAATGCAAGTGATTATATAAGAGAAAATATAGACAGATTAAAGAAAGATGTCGAGGGTGGATTAAATACCATAAGAGAATTGATTGGATAATCCTAATAAACAAATAACTTTATAAAACAAACCATTCTACAACAATTATCTAATATGGGTAATACAATTAATATGCAGGACATGCGGCATCTGAATTTATTTAATCAGATTACAAGAATACATACGAGGTTTTGTGTTAGGTACAATAATACAATAATTTTCTGCGTTCCAAGAGAGTTTGTAGCAAGAGCAATTGGAGAAGAAGCAAGAAATGTAAAAAGGATAAGCGAGATTCTGCAAAAAAGAGTAAGAATAATCCAATCTCCAAGAGGAATTCAGGACGTGAGAGGATTTATTGGAGTTATTGTAAAGCCAGTGACATTCAAGGATTTGCAGGTTACAAGCACAGAGATAATCTTGACAGCAGGAAACACGCAAAACAAGGCTGCATTAATCGGAAGAAACAAGAGAAGATTATTAGAAATGCAAAAGATTGTGAAAGATTTTTTTGGAAAGGATTTCAGGATTGTGTAAGCGCATAGTTAATAACTTTCTCTGCTAATTTTTCAGCTTCTTTATCTTCATATAGTCCAGCATAATACATTAGACTCAAAGCAACTTCTTGGTAATTTACTTCTTTGCATTTTTCATAAACTTGTTCTTGGCAATTTCCCGTTCTTGTATTTCCTGTTACATCAATTTCGCCATTTTCCTTTATTCTTGTTTTTTCCCACACCATTCCCTTAATTAGTGCAGAATCTATTTGTTTAATTAAATCTTGATTATCAGAATACATTCTATATATCTGAAGTTTCATTAGATTAACAGCTTGATAACTGCTATCATGTCCCCCATGTTCAAGAAACACTCCCTCATTTCTCTGCATTTTAAGATTTTCTTTGATGAACTCATCTCCTATATTTTGGTAATCTTTATCCTTCAAAATAATCCCATTCAATTTGAAACTCAGGGCATCAAAAATTAATCTGTTTGGTGCATCTTCTGCCTTATTAAATAATTCTTCTTTATTACTCTCCAGCCATTTTAATGACAATAAAATTTTTGGTTTTAGTAAATCCAATCTTGATTTATATTTAATGGCAAAATTAGTTTGCTCTATTAGCAGATAAGAATGCCCAACAGAGTCTAAGAAAAATGAACCAGCTTCAAGGAGGTCTGCTTGTGTTGCTCCCATTTGGATTAAAGAGGAGTCATATTGAAAACTTCCATCCGTATTTTGATGCTCAAACCCATACTCAATAGCCTTTATTCCTTTTTCAATTAAATCATTATTATTATCTGCTATCCCCCTGGCAATCATTTTAGAAGCAATTCTTTGAGAAGAAACTTCCAGGTATTTATCCTGGTTTCTTGTTGAAGCTCCAGAAGCATCTATCATCTCTGAAGTTACGATTAGATCTAATAATTTTCTAAATTCGTTTGATTTTATTAATTCGATTTCAGAACTTTTTTCTAAGACCTCTTTTTTATGGGAATTTATAATATTCCCAACTAAAATCAATAATATAATTCCAACTATTATTATTAAAAAAATAATTTTTCCTTTGATTGACATAATAACTTAATTATAAAAAGGGTAATTAAATCCTTCTGATAATTTAAGATACCTTTAATTCCTTTTCCAAAACTTTATAAATCAATTTCTTCAACATTACTTTATGGGATTAAAATCAGCAAGAAAATTAATGAAGGAGAGAAAAAAGTTCAGATGGAAAGACAAGAATTATAGTTCACGAACCCTTGGACTTTATGCTAAAGCTGATCCTTTAGAGGGAGCAAATCAGGCAAAAGGAATTGTTCTTTCAAAAGTTCAAAAAGAAGCGAAGCAGCCTAATTCTGCAATGAGAAAATGCTGCAAAGTTCAGCTCACAAAAAATGGAAAATCCGTTACTGCATTCATACCAGGAAACTTAGCTCAAAGGTTCATTGACGAGCACGACGAAGTAATGATTGAAAGAATTGGCGGAAAGCAGGGAAGAAGTAAAGGAGATATTCCTGGAGTGAGATTTCAGGTTATTCAGGTAAATGACCAGCCCTTGCATTTGCTAGTTGCAGGCAGGATAGAGAAGGGTAGAAGATAAAATGGAAGAAGGAAAATCACCAACAAGAAAATCTTTAGAAGAGATAAGCAATAAAACAGGCGAAGTTTTGGATAGTGAACACAATATAATTGGCAGGGGAATTTTTAGATTCCGACAATCAAGATTATTCATTGGAGAAATAGAAGTCCCACAAGGAACAATAAATGTGATATATCCAAAGTTTAATGGAGAAGTATTGGTTTTTGTAGATTCAGCAAGATATTCAAAATATAAACCAGAGGTTAAGGGATAAAATGGCACAACTAGTTATATTATCTAAGACAGATGACAAAGGAAATGTTATTGTTCCCTATCAGCAACGCACATTATGTGCTGAACATTTTGAGGTTTCAGAAGAAAATTTTGAAGGTTACAAAATAGAGAAAGTTGAAAGCGATATGACTCGATTATACTGTGAAAATTGTCTAGAAGGAATATGCTTCAGAAGGGGGTTACCTTTTTAAACATGGCAGAACAAAAAACTTATCCGACATTCAAGATATTTGATTTGTATGATCTTTCTGGAATTGAAGTAAAAGACCGTGGATTAAAACCAGTTATAAATCTTCAGCCAAGATTAATTCTAAAAAGTCATGGAAGAAATGTCCAAAGATTCGGACAGACAAAAGTCAATGTTGTCGAAAGACTGATGAATAGAATTGCTGTTGCAGGGCACAGAGGAAAAAAGCACAAGATAATCAAGGGATTGGCAACAGGGAAATACACAAAGAATATGATGATTGTCCTTGAAGCATTCAAATTGATAGAAAAAAAGACAGGAAAAAATCCTGTGGAAGTTCTTGTCAGGGCAATTGAAAATTCTGGCCCAAGAGACGAAATAACAGTAATTGAATATGGTGGAGCAAGATATCCTCAAGCAGTTGATGTTTCCCCACTAAGAAGAGTAAATCTTGCATTGAGATGGATGGTGCATGGCGCTTCTGACAAGGCATTTGGAAAAAAGAAAACAATTGCAGAAGCGCTTGCAGAGGAAATAACACTTGCATATGAAGGAAATGGAGAGAGTTTTGCAATGAGAAAAAAGAATGAATCTGAAAAGCAGGCTGATTCTGCTCGTTAAACAAAATAATTTTGTATATAAATTTTTATAAATAGAACAAAACTATATTTTTTTTATGATAATAACATATCACCCAGAAGAAGGTGCTGAAAAATGTGCTCAAGAAATTTATGAACAATTAAGAAGTGATAGAAAATTATCTTATGAAACAAGAAGAAATCTCCAAAAACTTATAGAAAAAAATCCTCTCACTAAAAAAGAAGATTCTGAAAAATATAAACCATTTTAGAAGAACTGTTGAAAATTAAAATTTAAGACAAAGTTTTTTAAACCATTTTTCTTAATTGATTATATTGTAAAATGACACAAAAAATAGGAAGATTAGAAGATGTGAAAGAACAAAAAGGATATTGTGAGATAACTATAGATAAGAAAAAATTTTATAGTATGGACCACCAACAAAAATCTGAGGATATACATACTTTAATGGGAAGAGAGGTAAGAATAACATATAAAATAATTCCAGTAACAATAGGAGATGAGATACGTCAAATTACACTTGGTTTTGGTCCAAATGTTTTTGGAGATTATAATCAAATTGAAACAATTGAAATATTAGAGAGATAAATGGTAGAAAAAGAATCACAATTTCAAAAGATACAGAGAATTAGCAAATTGCAGAAGAAGATAAGGAATATAGCTACAAGCGCGCATATTCATCATGGCAAGACAGCTCTTACAGACAATCTTTTAGCTGCTTCTGGTTATATGGCTGCAAAGAGTGCAGGAAGTTTAGAAATGGGAATGGCAACATGGCAACATGCAGACGAGCAGGAAAGATTAATGACAGTAGATGCTGCGAATGTTTCAATGGTTCACGATTTCCATGGGGAAGAATATCTCATTAATTTAATTGATACTCCTGGACACGTTGATTTCTCTGGAAATGTTACAAGAGCAATGAGAGCAATTGACGGAACAATTGTTTTAGTCTGCGCTGTTGAGGGGATAATGCCTCAGACAGAAACAGTCATCAAACAGGCATTGAGAGAAAGAGTTCAACCTGTTCTTTTTATCAACAAAGTTGACAGATTAATCAAAGAAATGAAATTGACTCCTGAAAGCATGCAACAAAGATTTGTAAGAATAATCAACGAGTTCAATGATTTAATCAGCAAGATTGCAGAGCCAGAATTCAAAGAGAGGTGGCTTGTTAATATCAACGATGGAAGCGTTGCATTTGGAAGTGCGAGAGAGAATTGGGCATTGTCTGTTCCATTCATGAAAAAGAAAGGGATCACATTCAAGGACATTTTTGCTCTTTATGAAATGAACGAACAAGAGAGAAAAGAATGGGTTTGGAAAAACGCACCCCTGTACGAAGTTCTTTTGGATATGGCAGTAAAGCATCTTCCTAATCCTCTTGACGCCCAAAAATACAGAATTCCAAAAATCTGGAAAGGAGATTTGGACAGCGAATTTGGAAAAGATTTATTGAAATGCAATCCAAATGGAAAAGTCGCATTTGTCATAACAAGAATTGTTATTGATCCAAGAAGTGGAAAAGAAATTTCAGCAGGAAGGCTTTTTTCAGGCACAGTAAAAAATGGTATGCAAGTGCACTTAAATTTAGCAAACAAAGAGCAAAAGGTTCAGCAAATATTTGTCTATAATGGAATAAGACCAGAGCAAATAGAGGAAATCGGACCAGGAAATGTTCTTGCTATTTCAGGAGTTACAGGAGAAGCAGGAGAAACAGTTACTCTAAACCCAGAGACACCATTTGAAGAATTGAAACATATTTTTGAGCCAGTTGTTACAAAATCTATTGAAGTAAAAAAGATGATGGATTTGCCAAAGCTTGTTGAAATTTTAAAACAAGTTGGGAAAGAAGACCCTTCTGTAAAAGTTGAAATCAATGAGCAAACCGGGGAAAGCCTAATTTCTGGAATGGGAGAATTGCATTTGGAAATCATAGAAAATAGAATTAAGACAGAAAAAGGACTGGATGTCAAGACTTCTGCTCCTATTGTCGTTTACAGGGAAACAGTCAATAAGGAATCTCCTACAATAGAGGGAAGAAGCCCAAACAAACACAACAGCTTCTTCATTTCTGTAGAACCTCTTGAAGATGATGTTTATCAAGCAATAAAATCAGGAGAAATTCCAGGAGGAAGAGTTAAGAAAAAATCACAGGAACTTGCAACAAAGTTTTCAAGATTTGATTGGGACAATGAAAGTGTTAGAAACATAAGAGATGTCTACAAGGGAAATGTTTTCTTAGACAACACAAAAGGAGAAGTTCATATCGGAGAAGTTATTGACATGATTCTTGATGCTTTTGAAATGGTAATTGACAAAGGACCATTAGCAAGAGAGCCTTGCACTAAGATGAAACTTTCTTTAGACGACATCAAGCTTCACGAAGACGCAATTCACCGTGGTCCTGCGCAGGTTTATCCTGCTGTAAGAGAATCAATAACAGGAGCAATGAGAAAAGCAGACGCTTGCTTATTCGAGCCTGTTCAAATACACCTGATTGAAATTCCTGACAAATTCTTAAGTGCAATCACAAGGCTTGTTGGAAGCAAGAGGGGGCAACTTTTAGAAGTTAAACAGGAAGAAATGGAAACACAGGTACATGCAAAAATTCCTGTTGCAGAAATGATTGGCTGGAGCAATGACTTGCGTTCTGCTACAGAGGGGCGTGGAGTTTCATCTCTATCAGACCAATTATTTGAGAGAGTCCCGCAAGGTTTGCAGGCAGATGTCATAAAAAAGATAAGGGATAGAAAAGGACTTGCAGAAAATCAGTAACCAAAACATTTTTAAATCCACTTTTTTTTAGATAATTACCAAAAATTCTTATAAGAATTTTAATATAATAACATGGCTAAGCTAAAACGCCAAAAGCGTTTTGCAAATCCATTTTTCAAAAACAAGGAAACAAAAAATGGCTAAAGA
>CAYHEN010000026.1:0-8599 GCA_964355745.1 Candidatus Woesearchaeota archaeon | reverse complement strand
AACCGAGAGGACTTGACTGAAGAAGAAATAAATACAATAATTAATCTATTAAAAAAGGATTAGAATTTTTCCTAATTGCAAAGTATAGGGATTATTTTTACTATTCTATTATTTCCTAAAAATAATTTTAAGTAAATTTAAATCTTCTCTTATCAATCCTTTGATAAGGAACATAACAGAAAAATAAATCAGGGCTGCGAGGATTATCATTATAACTCCTGAAAAAATATTTATATTTACATACTTCATGAAGATAAATAAGAAAATGGCCATAGCAATAGTTGAAAAAATTGACTTCAAGATTATTCTTTTATCGGGCTTAATCTTAAATTGAAATTTTGTTTTATTTATCAAAACTACAAGGAAAAAAATATTGCTTATTAGAGTTGCACTTCCGGCCCCAAAGAGGGCATACTCTTGACTTATATTTAATAGAAGCTTGATTAGTATATAATTTAAAATTATATTCATTACAAGAGAAACCAGCATAAATTTTGCCAAGATTTTGGGTTTTTCTTTTGCCTGAAATATTGTAGAATACAGAGAAATCAGAGGGGAAATAATAATTAAAGAGGAAAGAACTAATAAAGAAGAGGATGCAAGAAGATACTCTTTGCCGTAAATTAGGAATATCACATATTTGGAAATGAACATCAGCCCTATAGACATTGGGATTATAAGAATAATGAGATACCCAAAACTTTTCTCAAATCCCCTATCAAGTCTTTTTCCATGTATTTGAGTAAAAATTGGAAGAAGTACCCCTGAAAATGGTAGTAGAGATGCAAGAGAAATAACTAAGGTGAGTGCTGCCCTATAAAACCCTAAATATTCTGCATCAACAAATCTTCCAAGCATCAAGATATCTATTGATCCAAAGAAAGCCAAGGTAATTCCAGTCAGTCCTGTGAACCCTATGTACTTTAGAACTCTTTTTGTATTAATTCTTACAATTTCACCAAAGACCACCTCCCTATCTTTTTTTATCAATATAAAAAGTTCCAAAAATAAGAACAAAAATCCAGAAATAGCAAAGGCGATGAAAATTCCAGAAATTTTTAACTCATAGGACAATATTGAAATTGCGATTAAGGAAAGAGTCAATCTTGATATTTGGTGAATTAGTTCCAGTGGAGGAAAAATTTTCAGATTTTTTCTGGCGCTGAAGGGGATAGTAAAAAGAGTCCTTGTAGACTCTGTAAATATGTACAGACATGAAAAAAGTAAAGGAAGGAAAATTAGGGGTTTATTAAAAAATGTTTGGGATATTGGTTTTGCTATTATTAAGGTAACCAAAATTATCAGTATGATTAGAAGCCCTTTTACTTTAAACAAAAATCTGAAAAAGGATCTGGCCATTTTTTTGTCTTCTTTTCCAAGAGCTTTTGACATATATCTGACTCCTGCTATATCTATGCCGAAGTCCGTCATAGTAATTGCAATTACAACCAAGGAGATGATTAAAGAATACAATCCAAAAAGTTCTGGAAGGAGTAGTCTTGCTAGGATAATGGTCAAAAGAAGCCCACCTATTTTCGAGATTATTATAGAACTTAAGTTATAAATGGAATTCTTAACAGCTATATTAGAAAGATTTTGTTTTTGGATGTTCATCATTATTACCAATTTAGCGAACCTTTTAAAATTAATTAAGGTTATGATAGCAGATTACAGAAAGATACATTCAACATTGTTATTTATTTTTTTTAACTGGTCAAAAACTTCTTTATTATAATGTGCAACATTCAAAAAAATCCTTATATTTGGATTAGCCTGGATTACTTCTTCAGGTTTTCTACAAATTAAACTGGTCCCGTATAACCTCTTATTGTGCTTTAGAGAGCTGTTATCCAAAACCCCTTTAAAGTAATTTTCCTCTAATCCATAAACAAAAAGAGGCTGAGAGAAATTGCTGGCTCCGAATATCCAATTTTCTTTATCTTTGATTGCGAATTTCTTTATTTTTTCCATTCTTTCTTTTATATTGTTCCAGTAACTATCCAAGATTTTTCTTGAAAGTTCTTTTACATCAACTTCATATTTTAAGGGAGTTTCCACTTTCTCTGCAACAATTTGCACAGAATGGTCCTGAAAAAAAGAAACCTCTCTTATAATAAATCCATACTTATAATGCAGATAAAACCAATGGGCATTCAAGCAAACAGAAGGATGCTCATAATTCAGTTGATTTCCATAACCACGTAAAAAACCTAGTTCTTGATTAGGTACAGAGGTGAATAAAAGACCTCCTTTCTTTAAAACTTTCCAAGCATTTTCAAAATAATCTTTAAACTCTAAGAAATGTTCAAGAGTATGGGAAGAGACTAGGGCATCAAATTCTTCGCTGAATTTCTTTACAGAATCTTCATTTAGTAGTTCTCTATAGACCCTTACATTTTCTACTGGTCCTGCATATAAAGGATCCATAACTTCTATGCTTGAAGGATAAAAGCTGATTAATTTTGTTATAAGTTTTCCCTGGCCAGCACCTATTTCAATTATTTTCCCTTCTGGGCAATGTTTTTTTATTAGCTGTGAAAATTTTGAGTAATGTTCTTCCCAAACTTGTCCTATTCCATCTGAATGAAAAATTTTATAGAGAATTTCCGGATTCACAACCTCTTTTAGGAGAATTAATCCACAATCGTTGCATATTCCTATGTTAAAGGGAGCAAAAGAATCTTCTTCTTTAGGGGTTTCAACGCAAACAGGAAGTACTGGAAAAGAAAGATTTTTATGGGGTGGAATTGCTTCTGATAAATTTCTCGATGAGCAAAGGGGGCATTTTTCTCTTTTGTATATAAATTTACTAATCTCTATGTTCATCATCTATTCTCCCATTTCCTCTTCCAGTATCGTCTTGCAACCTGATAACATCATCTACTTCTGATGTGGAAACTTCTTGGAGTATTAAATCTGTTAAGGCGACTATTCGGTGTTTTCTAGGGGGAATAACTGTAAAAAATTCACTGGGTCCCATAACTGTTTTTTCAACAATTCCGGCCTCATTTTCTAACCAAACCTCTACATTTCCGGAGACTATAAAATTTGTTTCCATTTTTCTCTCATGATACTGATAGCTTGTTCTCGTTCCTTGATTAATATAAATTCTCTTATAACAATATCCCATTCCTGTCCTCTTTTCTTCTTCGGTTGGTTCTCTTAACCAAACCTCCCTTCCCCAGGGCTTCTTTACAATTTTTGCATCTTTTTCATGCATAATGATTTATAACACCCATGATTTCATTAATAATATTTTCTTTTATGTCTTCCCTTAGTTCAAGTTGTTTAATCAAACTTTTATAATTTTCCGAGGCAAAATGGTAGTGTCCTGCTATAATACAACACAAAAGTTTATTGTCTGGATTGTTATTATGCATCCATTTTTTCCATTTTCCTTTTTTATAAACTTCATTCAAAAAATCACTGAAATCAATACCGTAAATTAAACATTTTTTTATGGTCATAAGTGTCTGTATAACCCCCAACTGTGGAGCAATGTTCATAGCATCAACAACTCCTTCTCTTAGTTTTAAATCTTCCTTAGAGATGTAATCTGCATTATGTTCTTTTAATTTAATTCCCTTCATTCTTAATATTTCAGAAATTTGTTTCACAAAATTTCTATTAAAATTTCCAACCTGATTTATTTCTTTAACGAGACTCCCTGTCTGAACAACATAAAATTCTGGTTTACAAAAAAGTGTAAAAAAATTTATTTCATTTTTAATTTCTTCTATATTAATAGGGCCAAAATTTGTCCCAATATTTTCATCTGTCCCTATTTCAAACAATATTTTTGGGTTTAGTTCCATACAATATTTAATTGCTTTTTTCGATTCTTTAAACATCTCCTCTTTGCTCCCCCTAAAATTACAAAAATCAATGTGAATCAGATCAAATCCGTTTTCAATGTCTGTTTTTATTGTAGAATATGTATCTTCCAAATCATAAATTCCATTAAATCCTGGGCCACAATGATCTCTGCAAATCTTCACATTTGAATAGGGATATTTTACCTTCATTTCTTTTATAAATTCCGTAAACTGTTTAGTTGTCCAGTTGTTGACATACCCCCCATTATGGTCTATCTGGTTTTTTGAGGCAATAATCATTAATTCTTTTCTTAAATAATGAGATGATCTGAATATAGCCTCAATCACTTCAGAACTCATAGGACCTATACCTAATTTAGAATTTATCATTTCATATATACGTACCTGCTTCTTTTAAGGCATAATATAATTTGCTTTTGCCTAAAAAATATAACATCAAATCGAAAGGATCGTTGTGTAATGGAGACATATTCAGAAATATAAGAGCTTCAATTATCTTTATTTTCTTTATATCAAAGTTATTTCTCGTTAAAAAAGACTCGTATTCTTCTCTTGCTTCCAATAGGTCATTTTTTACAGAAAAATTATAATATATACTGGAGCCGCTAATATCGAAAGAGAATTCTCTTTGTTTAATCAGATTGTAAGGGATTGTCATTCCACCATAAAGTTTAGATAAATCATAATATAAATCTCCATAATCTACCAGATTTCCAAAGTCTTGCCTCCAATCAAGAAAGACAAACTTTTGCAGATTACTTTTTGAATCGACTGTAACTACAATATTGTCAAATTGTAAATCACCATGAAAATTTACAGGAGTTCCATTAGACAAATAATCCCAATCAACTTTTTTTAGGATATCTTTTAACGGGGGAATTTGAACTCCATTAATATTACTCCAGTTGTCCTCTATCTTCGTTTTTTCATAAAACTTAGCAAGCCTATCCATTGTCTTATCATGATAGAATTTCCTACAAGCATCTTTAAATTTCTTTAATTCCTCTTCAAACAGCTTAGATTCTTTCCATAAGTTAGATTTAGTCCACTGAAAAAAATCCTTGACAAGTTGTCTATTCAAAACATTATATAATACCTGCCCATCTATTCTTTTATAGGAATAGAAATTTCCACTTCTAGCCTCTATTTCAGGGCAGAGCCCCTTTAATAGTCCGGCTCGTATAACCCTCCTCGTTGTAATGCTTTCATCAGAAAAATATTTTATTACTCTTCCATTTACAAAATATATAAATTCGTTTCCCTTACTAAAATCAAATTTTAAATTCCCTCCAGAGAAACTTTGATTAGTCTCCTTATAATTTTCTAAAGTCCCTGTATCAAACCATGTAAATCCTATTGGAACCAGTTTTTTTTCAATTAATTTATTAAAACCATTTGAGACCTGTATCTCTCCCTTTTTAATTTCTTTATCTTTTTCTAGAGCATCAAAAAAGATATCATAATCTCTTATTCCAGCCAAACCGATGAAAGCATATTTATTGTCTGTTTTTATTTTATCATTAAGCTGATAAATAAGATTATTTTTTATTTTAACAGTGCAATATTTTTCTGTTTCCTTAACGGGAGCTATTCCAAACCAGTTCTCTGTTGGCTCTGGTATCTTTTCCAATACTAAGGTATCTGCAGCAAAGAAAATGAATGGGCACTGTAAATGTTCTTTACAATTAAGCAAAGAATAGCCGGGACCTGTTCCAGGACCAAAATATTTATCGACCTCCACAAAAGTAATTTTTCTTTCAGGATGTGCAAGGTTGATGTAATCTTTAATGGTCTCTTTCTTATGCCCAATAGCAATGATTATTTCAATATCTTCAGAAAATTTTTCTATTATGTGTGATATGACCGCCTTAAAATTTATGGGAAGGATTGCCTTATTTACGTTTTCTGATAGAGGTCCCATCCTACTCCCGACTCCTGCAGCTAAGATACATACTTTATAATTCATTTTACCAACAATAGCCGCCTACAATGCTCCTTTATGGTATAGCATTCACGCTGGCTATAAATACTAAAATAAAAATCTCTTTATAAGATTTATGAAAATAAGATATATGGTAATTGTTCTTTATAATCAACTAATCTCTTCAAGATAATGTCTAAATTTATCTAAGAAATACTAAATCCCCCATCAACAGCTATAGTTTGTCCTGTGATATAGTTCGATTTATCGCTTGCTAAAAAAAGAATGGCTTCTGCAATTTCTCTTGGTTTGGCCATTCTCTTTAAGGGGATTCTTCCTATTTGAGCTCTAATTATCGGAGATAGTGTTGATTCTGTCATTTCAGTCTCTGTGAAACCGGGAGCAACCGCATTAACTAGAATTTTAGGTGCTAGTTCTTGGGCCATGCTAGAAGTCATCCTCATAACGGCTGCCTTTGAAACAGAATAAGCCGGTTTAGCAATAACATGGATATAACCCTTGACAGAAGCAATATTTATTATCTTTCCTTGTCCTCTTTCCATCATTCCGGGAATAACTGCTCTTGAAAAATTAACAATTCCCAAAATATTAGTATTTAGTATTTCATGCCAATCATTATTAGTTAAATCCATAAAAGTTTTTGATTGGTTAATTCCTGCATTGTTGACCAAAACATCTATTTTCCCTAAACTTCCAACTTTTGAGGAAACCGTCCTTTCCTCAGCAACATCACAGCAGATATATCTGGCATTTAATTCTGAAGCTAATGTTATTAGATAATCCGATTCTGTTTTCCCATGTAGAACGACAGAGGCTCCATATTCCCTAGCAAGTCTTGCTGTTGCTGCTCCTATTCCTCTAGAGGATCCTGTAATAAGAATTACTTTGTTTTCTAACATTTTATTTTTTATTAGATTTATTTCTAAAAAATAATTTGTTTATCCTGATGCAGGCGTCGCAAACAGCGCCTTCTCCTGATTTAGATGGTGTTATATAATCTGCCCATTTTTTTGCCTCTATTCTCGCATTTGCTGGAGCTATTCCAAACATGCAGTCTCTTATTATTGGAGCATCAAAAATACCATCACCAATAAAAATTGTGCCTTCAAATCCGAAATTATTTCTTATCCATTCGTATCTGTTTCCTTCGGGAACAAGTTCTAATTTGTAACCCATATCGGTAATTCTCTTTTTAGATATAGAAAAACCCGTTTTATCCGCACTGATAAAGAATATATCCAATTTATCTTTAACAAGTTTTAATCCATCGGAATCGTGAGGTCCAAAAATCTTATATTCTTTTCCTTTTTCAGAGTAAAGAAACTGCCCTGTAGTCATTACCCCATCAACATCAATTATCAAATTTATTTTTTTATCTGTCATTTTCTTTCCTGCATTAGTTCATTTATAAAGATTCTTATGATTTTCATCTAAAGTTTATCTGGACTAATTTTACTTGAAATCTCTTTAATTTTTCAGATTTGTTTAAAATATATTTTATTGGATTTCGTGTTATTGTAAATGTATTTAACAAGATAAATAATTTATTCTTAAGTCTATAATAAAAATAATAGAGCTGACTTTTCCTTTGAAAGGGATTCTCTAATTGATATTTCCTCTTATTTAATGCAAGCTTTAACCTTTCTTTATTTAGGTTTTTGTTTATATCAATCTTTTTTATCCTTTTTTTCCAAAAAAGCGGAATGTCTTCAAGACCAATCTTTAAATCTGTCCCGTTTATATTATCCCTAAAAGAATATTTTTGTTTTAAGGGATTTATATTAACCCACCCTTCCCTGTATTCGTCATAACCAAAAGAAATTTTTATATTCTTTTTAAAAAAACCCTGGGGAATGAATAGGGGGGGAACAATATCATGGCCTAAATTATATGGGCCTTTATCTGTATGAACTTCTCCATCAAAGTGTGCACATAATTCTTTTTTGGGAATTATTACTATCTGATTTTTTATTTTAACAAACAGGGTCATGTCTTCCGAACGCCTCACTAATTTTCCATTAGAATCTCCTGAAAAAAACCAATGAGAAAAAAGATCGATATGGACTATTTGCATTGAGTGATACAGTCCTCTTGGAAATATGGATATAATACAGTCTTTATTTTCTTTGATTATCTTTGAATCTGAATAGTAAATCTCATGATAAGGGGTCCCTTTTTTGGGCTTGTTCAAAAATTCGGAAAAATGCGATACTGCTATAGAAACAAATCTCGCCTTTTTTTTGTACTCTTTGGCTTTTTTTAGGCAAGCATTCAGGGTCTTTAGATTTGGAGCAAGAAAAGGATGGTCGTTATTTCCAGCATAAAATATCCATTCATCCTTCAGAGATTTCAGGATTTTTACAGAATCTTGGAATTTTTTCTGAGAGTCGCTTCTTCCATATATTACTATTGCCCCAGGGAAGGTTTCTTTTACGAATGTCTCAAATTTCTTCTTTTGTCTAATATTTTCCAGTTCATATTTAATCACAACATGACTCCATTTTATTTCAGAATAGCTTGATAGAGTATACATTGTTATAAAAAGTTTGCTGGGCATTTCATAATTTTTGCAGGAATTTCTTAACTCATTAACTCCAAAATGCCCCCCAGTATACATTGGAGAATCTGTTATATAATTATCAAAATAGAGTATCATTTTCTTGCGTGTCAGAAATGATTAATAAAGATTATTGTTTTAATATATTATGAAAATAAGTTACAGATATAACCTCATTCCCCCATCTTCCTCAGTTTCTCATAATCGGCCAGGGCCATCATTCTTACAAGTTCTGCAAAGTTAACTCTGGGCGTCCACCCCAAG
>CAYHEN010000025.1:0-10221 GCA_964355745.1 Candidatus Woesearchaeota archaeon | reverse complement strand
AAGGATATCCGTATAAAGTTTTAGCTCCTGGATTTTTAGAAGAACAAGAAGAATTTACTTCTGATGAGGATACTTTTAAAAATTTAGATTACGAAAATCTTTTAGAAATACTAAATAAATTTGTGGACGAAAATTTAATAACTTCTGAAGAATTAGATTTTATTAAAATGAGATATATGCAAGATATGTCTTGTGAAGACATTTCAAAAGTTTCAGGAATTTCTGTTGGTACTGTGAGAGAAAAAATAGAGAAATCTATTTTAAGAATTCGACATCAAATTCGTATAAGAAATTTATGGGAAGATTAAATGAAAGATAATAAATACAATAACGGGTGATTAATGATTACTAGACCAATGCTAGCTGAAAAAGTTGAGGATAAAAATAAATTAAATTTTCCTATGATTGCAACTCCTAAGATTGATGGGATTCGTTGTCTTCGGCCAGATCAGAGAGTACTGACTAGATCATTTAAACCAATTCCCAATAAATACATTAGGAATTTACTGGAGAAAATCCTGCCTATTGGAGCAGATGGAGAATTGATTTCAGGAGATAATTTTCAAGATGTGACTTCACATATAATGAGTTTTGAAGGAACACCAGATTTTAGATATTGCATGTTTGATTATGTTCCTGATGGGGATACAACCAAGCCTTATCACAAGAGATTAGAAGTAATGGATAAATGGTATGAAAGTGTCTCTCCTGAAATAAAGAAATACATATTTGTTCTTCCTTATGTTATTATTAATTCATTGGAAGAATTAAATGCTTATGAAGATAGATGTTTGACAGAAGGTTATGAAGGGGTAATATTGAGAAAGAAGGATGGTCCTTATAAGTGTGGAAGATCAACTTGGAAAGAAAGATATCTTCTCAAACTAAAGAAATTTACAGATTCAGAAGCTGCTATTCTAGGATTTATGGAGCAAATGATTAATACAAATGAACAAATGGAAGATAAATTCGGTTTGTCTGAGAGATCCACCAGAGCAGAAGGGATGAAACCTGCCGGAATACTTGGGAAGTTTATTGCTAAAGATTGTAAAACAGGGTTAGAGTTTAATTGTGGGACAGGTATAGGATTGACTTTAGAATTAAGAAAAACAATTTGGGAAAATCAGGATAGATATCTTGGTAAAATGTTCAAGTATAAATACCAGGATTATGGAATAAAGGATTTGCCCCGGTTGCCTGTATGGTTGGGTTTTAGAGATGAAAAAGATATGGGTTAATTTAAATCATATGCCCACGTATAGTTATAAATGTGAAGCGTGCAAATATAAATTTGAACATTTTCAAAGTATTAATTCTGAACCTTTGAAAAAATGTCCTAAATGTGGATTTTTAACACTAAAAAGATTAATTGGAGCGGGATCTGGTATAATATTTAAGGGGAAGGACTGGCCGGGACAAGAAATTGCAAGATCGAAAGAGAATAAATTTGAAGTATCAGAAAGATTATGAATTTGATACTCGAAATTGTCAACAGAATTCAACTTGTTTAATGAGTAAAATTATAGTTAAGAGAAAATAATATGAGAAAAGCAAATGTTAGACAAGCTCAAGAAATTCTTCAAACTTTTATGGAAATAAAAGAATTGGATATTAAATTAGATTTGCTTAAAGAGCAGGAACAAAAAATTCTTCAAAGAAATAAAGATAGATATTCTTTAAGAAGAATTTGGAAAGTTATAGTTAAAAAACTTAATACAATTATTTATATAGAATAAAGGAGGAATAAATGAGAAAATTTGAAACTGGGGCTATTCGTGATGATGATACAAGAAAATTAGATTATGATGGATTTTTATCTCCTCTAGTTATAAAAAGATTTGCTCAATATATGCATAAGCACAGAACTTTGAAAGATGGTTCTGTTCGGGATTCCGATAATTGGCAAAAAGGAATTCCAAAAGTGCAATATAGAAAATCTTTGCTACGACATTGTGTAGATGCTTGGAGTATTTTAAGAGGTTGGTTGAAAATTACAGACGAGGGGGAAGATATTGAAGATTTACTTTGTGCTATAATGTTTAATACACAAGGTTTATTGCATGAAATGTTAAAAGAGAAATGTTTGGCAAATAAAAAGTTATGAAAGAACAAAAATTTCCAAAAGGGCATAAACCAGGCTGTACTTGTGGAGTTTGCAAAGCAATTAGAAGAGAATATTTAGGAGAGAATAATCCAGCTTATGGAAAATCTCGCCCGGATTTGGTCGAAAGAATGCTGAGTGATCAAAATCCAATGAAAACCTTAAAACTGAGAATTGAACTTAAAGAAAATAACCCTTCTAAAAGACCAGAAGTAAGAGCAAAACAAAGCAAAGCTAAAAAAGGAAAAACTCTTGAAGAATTGGGGCATAAACCAAATTGCAATTGTCCGGTTTGTAAAGCTTCAAGAGGAGAATTAAGGGGCCTGAAACGTCCAAAATTTGGAGAATCTATAAGAGAAGAAAACAACCCTAATTGGAAGAATGGCATTGGTAAATTGCCATATCCTTTTGAATTCACAAAACAACTAAAAGAATCTATCAGGGAAAGAGACAATCATATTTGCCAACTTTGTGGCAAAACTGAACAAGAAAATGGCAGAAAATTAGATGTTCATCATATTGATTATAATAAAGAAAATCTTGATGAAAATAATTTAATTAGTTTATGTAGAAATTGTCATTCCAAAACTCATAACAATAGGGAAAACTGGATTTTGGTTTTATCAGAGATTAATTGTTGCTGGTTGGGAACTTAACCGAACTTTGTGGAGAATAAAATGGATAAAGTAGAGATCAATTATGATTTTAGCAGAGAAGAAGCTATAAAAGAGGCAGAGAAGAAAGGATTAAAAGCAGTTATCCCTTTAGATAATGAACTTCAAATTGATATAGATAATATTGAGCAACTTGCTGTATTTGAAGAAAGAATGAAATACTTTCAAACCTGGCATGATTGTGATATTAAAATTCAGGAATCCCAGTCTGGACATCCCCATTATCACATATATGTAACAGTAAAAGATTTAAATTTAGATCCCATAACAAGAATATTTTTACAATTATTTTTAGGGTCTGATGCAATTAGAGAGTTTCTTTCGTATAAGAGATTAGAAGAAGGGGATATCCACCCAACTTTATTTTTGGAGAAATAAATATGGGAAATGATAATTGGCCTTGTTTTGCAGTTCCAGTAATTTGTGTTGCTACAATAATTATTTTAGCAATTATTGGAGATATAATTTGTACTTGTTATAAGCATAAGTATGGGAAGAAGTAATGACAACAAGAAATCCTAAACAAGAAGGCACTAATTTATTTGATTGCATTCCTCAAGTTGGACCTTGCCCAAATCAGTGCTCCCAATGTTTCTATAACAGACCAGGAGCATTTTATGTTCCTATTGATAAACCCAGCATTCCTACTCCTGAAGAAGTTGGAGATGGTATCGTAAGAATAAATTGTGGGCACGATTCGAATATTCAAAGAGATCTTGTTATTGAAACTGCAAAGAAGTATAAGCATTTCTTCTTTAACACATCAATTCCCAATTTTGATTTTCCAGGTCCTGTTGTATTTACAGCTAACCCTAAAGAAGAGAAGTATCCAGGTATTCCAGAAAAATTGTTGGGGATAGAACAAGTTAGAAAAAATATAGATAAACTGATGTTTATTAGATTGAGAGTTTCCCCCACAAATTTAGATTTAATTGAAGATGCAATCCGAGAGTGGCCTTTAATAGGAGTTCCAGTTGTCCTGACTTTTATGGCATATTACGATCAAGACCCGCCAGGTTGTGTTAGAGAACCAATTTGTGAAGGAAGTTGTTTAACTTGCTTTATGTATGATGAAATCCCGGCTTATGTCTGGCAAGTTAGACACTTAAATTCTTATTGGTGTCCAACTAAACAATTCAAGCAATATGTTCTCCAGAGAATGAAGAAAATAGGGGGAAGATTGGTTACAATGTGTGGAACTTTAGATAGTAATTATTGTAAGGATTGTGGCAACTGCGAAATATTTTACAAGCAGACAATGAAACATTTGCAGGAGATGCAATGAAAAATATTATTCTTGCTTTGATTCTTATTTTGTGTATTTGTTGTTCTGGTTGTGGTAAAACTGAAACTGAAAACATTCCAGTCGGGAAATTAGTTTCTATTTCTGCAGTTCCTACTTCTTTCAATGAATGCTCAAAATCGGAAATAACAACAACTGAAGGAATTTTTATTGTACAAGGCTACGCTTCTGGTATTTATGGAACTCCAGTAGTTATTAGAAAAGCAAAAAACTGGTTTGAAGATTCTCAATGGCTTCTTATTGGAGAAGACTCATATAGATTGTATAGAGGAATACAATGGAATTAAATATTTTTGAGAAAATTGTTCTTTTAATTTCAATACCTATAGGACTAATATCCTTATTTTTGATTGCGAAAGAGTGGCGAAAACTTAAATGAAACTTCAGTATTTAGATTTTTTATGTGCTGCGTTTTTGATTATAGTTTTAAATTTAGTTCAAAAATATAATAAATGTTGGTTGGTTTATAGTTTTTTGAATTTAATGTTTGCTGCTTTGATGTGGTATAAAGGTTTGTTGGGAATGGCTATTATGGGGGCTATTTTATTTTTTACCGGGATAAATAATTATAGAAAAGGAAAATTAAATCAGACATGAAACTAAAATTTTTTGATCTTGCTCGGAAATTATCTAAAAAATCAAATCACCATCAGCATAAACTTGGTTGTGTGATTGTGAAAAGAAATAGAATTATGGGTCTTGGGTTTAATCAGATAAAGACTCATACAAAATCAAATAATGAATTTAAAATGTTACATGCTGAAATCTCAGCCTTGCTTGGAATAAGCTATGAGGATTTAGAAGGTTGCGATGCATATGTTTATAGAGAGCATAGAAATGGTAAAAAAGCAATGGCAAAACCTTGTGCTGCTTGCGAACAGGCATTGAGAATGGCAGGAATTAAAAGAGTGTTTTTTACAATTGAAGATGGTTACATGGGTATTAATTTAAGGGAAGCATAATGTTTAAATTTCTTGAATTTTTGGGAAAATGGGCATTGGCTTGTTTTTTGATTTTGGGTTTTTTACTTTTAAGCGATTGGTCTCTCAAAGAATTTCTTTCGATGAATGATCAAGAAGCTAAGAATGTTTTTAAATGTTTTATAGGAATTTTAATAGTATTTTCTTCTGCTTGCTTAGCATTTATATACAGATTGGGAGAAATAGCATGGAAAAATTTAAGGCTCCTGTGTGGGCAAAATTAAAATATAAAGGAATTAAAGAAGCAATTTTTGGAGCAGCAGAATTGGCTGGGGCTAAACTTTATATGTCTGCTTCATTTATATTTCGTATAGATGATTTTGAAAAGGTGGAAGCCTATTTTAAGAAGAATGGAAAAGATGGGATTGTGAAAGCAATTCTGGATTATGTGGAGAAGAATGGTGGAAAATAATCGGATAATTAATTGGTCTCCAGCTAAAATAAATGGTGAATGGAGAATGCTAAGAGAAAATGAAAATGGTTGTTTAGAGGATAGAGAAATGAATTGGTGGGAAAGGATTCGCTATTTTTATTTGAAAAATGATAAATCTTATAAGTATATAGAGGAAGAATAAAATGCCAAAATGTGGAACCCAATGCATTCTTTGCGATTTTCCAGTAAGATTTGATACATTTTCTGGCTGCCGACATGCTTGCGAATATTGCTTCACCCGTAGAAAATTGGATAAAAATATTGGAACGGAAGCAGATATTTCAAGTTCAGAAGGTCCAGTTTCTTTGCGTTCTTTTATCGAAGGAGAAAGAAAGGGGGAAGTGGCGTGGGTGGATTGGGATTTGCCAATTCATATAGGGGGAATGTCAGATCCTTATCAACCTGAAGAAAAAGAAAAGAGAAGAACTTTTGAATGTTTGAAGATTTTAGCGGAAACTAAATACCCATTTATAATTTCCACCAAAGGTAGATTGGCTGTGGAAAAAGAATACCTGGATATAGTTTCTAAGTGTAATGTGTGTTTTCAAATATCTTTAGTTTCTCCTAATTATGATAAACTAGAACAAGGAGCCCCTCCATTTGAAGAACGTATTGAGATGATTAGAAAGATATCTAAAGTTGTTCCCCGATTAAATATTAGAATCCAACCCTATATGGTGGAAGAATTAAATTCTGTTATGGAAATTCTTTTGCCTAAGATAAAAGAGGCGGGAGCTTATGGAGTAACTGTAGAAGGAATGAAAGCTTGGAAAGGGAAACTTCCCGGAATGGAAGCGGTGGGTGGCGATATGTGTTATCCTACTTGGCTTCTTGAAGAACATTTTTTAAAAATTAAAAATAGAGCTCATGATATTGGATTGGGTTTTTGGTCCGGGGAAAATAGATTAAGATTTATGGGGGATAGTTTAGGCTGTTGCGGATGTGATGATATGGAAGGATTTGTGGGGAATAAATATAATTTAAATCATTTTTACAATGGGGAAAATCCACAACCAACAGAGGCAATGAAAAAGATAGGTACAACTATTTGCTTTCGTTCTCTTTGTCAAGCAGCATGGTGTGGAGATGTTCTTGATCAACTTCCATTCGATTTAATGATGCGAGAAATAGCAAAATCAGAATATGGTTATACAACAATGGGATTGGAAATTGATAATAGAAAATCAAATACATTTGATATTAGGATGTAGGAGACATAAAAGATGACTGAAGAACAAGATATTAAGCAGAAATTAACTCTTGATGAAATCAAAGCGGAAATTAGTAAGATTGGTGGATTTTTTGATCAAATTCCTGAGGAATTAAAAGCTGATTCTGCCGAACATCTTATTTTAGAAATTGTTAATTGGGGGTCTCGAAATTATTATGAAGCTTTGGGAATTCTACAAGAGGCAATGAATAGTTTTCGGGAAATTTCTCAAAATGTTGCCGAAGAAGAGGCTGTAGAAAAATGGGAAAAAGAACAGTATGAAAATGCAGTTAGTTCTGCAAAGAAATATCGTTGTACAGAGACTCTGGAAATTGAACCTTTAAAATTTATCAATTATGGGGATATTTGTTCTATTGGATTTGCCGGAGAAGATGATCGATACACAGGAGGAAAGAAGTATTATCTATTTAATGAAGATGGAAAGTATATTGATATCTGTCAAGGTTGTTTAGATGAACATTTTGAATTGGTAGAAGAATGATCCAAGATCAATTGACTAAAAAAGATCTTTTGAAAAAATTAGAAGAATTTGATGAAGATTCTCCTATTTGGTTTAGCCATAAGTTGAATTTATTGATTGTTGAAAATAAAACAATGCTCCCCGCTATTATTTTTGTTCCGGTTAAATTAGTTGAATTAACAGCAAATGGAGTAGTTTTAACAGATAAGAAAGAATGAATTCTGAGCAATTATTAAATGAATTGAGAGCAAATGAATTAACTCCTGTTGAGCAAAGGGGAAGATTTCTCTTTAAAAGAGATGATTTATTTGCTCCATTTGGGGCAGATTCTGTTAATGGGGGAAAATTAAGACAAGGTGCATTTTTGTTAGCTCAAGCAAAAGAGCAAGGATATAAAAGGATAATTACAGGTTGCAGTATTTTGAGTCCACAAGCTCCCATAATTGCAGCGTTAGCAAAGTATTTTGGTTTGGCTTGTAGAGTTATTTATGGAGGAACAGATTGGAATCATATTAAAAATCTTCAAATGCCAAAATTGGTTGAATATTATGGAGCAGGAATTCAATTTGCTAAATCCGGAAGATCAAATGTTTTATATGCAGAAGCTAAAAAGATGCAAGAAAAATCTGACTTTATAGTGCAGTATGGGATGTGCAGCCAAAACCCAAAAAACTTTGTTGCATTTTATGAGAGCACAGCCAACCAAGTTCGTAATTTACCTGATGAAATGGAACATCTAATTGTTGTGTGTGGCAGTGGGATCACGTCTGCAGGGATTTTGTATGGCTTGTATCGCTATAATAAGCATATAAATCATATCTGGTTGATTGGAAATGGACCAAATAGAAAAAAGAAAATAGCAGAGAGATTATCCCAACTCGCGTTTAATACAGGAATTCCTTGTTGGAATTGTAACTTTAATTATATGGATTTGTTTGAACATGGTTTAAAGTATGAAACTCGAATAGAAAGATGTTGGGAAGGCATTGAATTTCATCCGAATTATGAGGGCAAAGCCTTTGACTGGATTGAAAAAAATCTTCCGAACGAACAAGTTTGTATGTGGATAATTGGAAAAGAGCCAGAACTGTTAAAATGAACAGATTGCATTCTCCAGTTCGGTGGTTTGGTGGAAAGGGTAGATTAGATTTGAATAATTGGATTCTTCCAATATTAGAATCAATTCCCCATAAAACATATATTGAGGTATTTGGTGGAGGAGCAGGTTTATTAATAGCAAAGAAGCCATCTCCTCAAGAAGTGTATAATGATATTGATAGTTCTTTATATGAATTTTTTGAAGTTATAAGTAAAGAAGATTTGTTCCAACAATTTTATAGAAGGGTATCGGTTCTTCCATATAGCCGGCAATTGTATGAAGAATCACAAAATTATAAAGAAGAGCCAGATAAAATTGAAAGAGTTGCAAAATGGTTTATTGTTATAAGAAACAGATTTAGTGGAATTTCTGATACCAAAGGATGGAGTAGAGCTTCTAAAGCAAAAGATGCTTGGCTAAATTGCATTCCAGGACTTTTTAAGATGCATAAGCGATTCCAGAATGTTTTAATTGAAAACAGGGATTGGCAACATATATTGAAAGAATGGAATATTGGGAATGGTGGACAAAATTTATTTTATTTAGATCCTCCCTATGTTCATTCAATAAGAACATCAGGAAATTATGATTTTGAATTTTCTGATAAAGATCATAAAGAGTTAATTGAAAAATTATTAAATTTAAATTCTCCTGTAGTTCTTAGTGGATATGAAAATGAAATATATAAACCGTTGGAAGAACAGGGATGGAAAGTTTTAAAGAAAACTGTTCCTTTATTTTGTTCTGGTGGGAAAGAAAAGAAAAAGAATTGTAAAGAAGAATGTTTGTGGATTAAACCTTTTATTGACAAAAGGAAAATTTTCTTCGTATAAGTTATTTGAGGATAAAATGGACGCAATAGAAAAATATAAGTTGGAAAATGAAATTTTAAAGGAACAAAATCCTTCTTCGAAATCAGAAGAAGCAGAATTTTTAAAATCAAAGGCTTTGTTGCTGGTTGCGAATTCAATAAATAATTTGGCGGAAATATTAAAAAACAAATTGATGAGATAAATTTTTAAGAAATTGGAGAAGTAATATGAGATTTGTAGAATTCACAGAAGTAATTCTTCGGAAAGTAAGTGAAACTCAAATTCAATGCATTCATCTGCCAAGATATGTTGTTGCAGAGAATGTTTGTTCCGTTTCTCCTGGAGCAGTTCCTGGAACAATTGCTGGTCCAGATGGCAATCCAACAATGGAGGAAGCTGCTTGTGTTCATACCCCTGCTGGATCAATTCTTGTTAATTGTAAGATGGATGAAGCTTTATACAGACTTACAAGCGAACAAGTTGGAATTTCGGAACCAAAAAGTAATGAGGAGGTTTTGGATAATGTTAGCGATGAAAATCCAAAAATAATTCCATTCCCAGGAAAATTAAATCTTAAATGAGTAAAGAAAAGAAAACAATTTTAGAGCTTACAGATCTTAAGATTTTGCATATTTGTCCTATGGCTTTTAAGGATGGATCAAGAGAATTATTAATTAGATTTAAAGGGAATTCTACTAATTCTCTAGATAGTATAACAATAAAGAAACTTGAGGAAATGTTTAAAAAGAAACAGGATGAGGGTCTCTTTGATTTAATTTTGAAGGTATAAATATGAAACTTCATTGGGAACAAAATACTGAAAATTCTATTGATATTTTAAATAGAGGAGGAAAAAGAATCGCTAGTGTTGATGGCCCAAATGAAGGAGAAGAAAATATAACTAAACAGGAAAGAAACATTGCAAAACTTATTTGTGAATTGTTTAACAATGCTCCAGAAAGTGATGGTTTATAAATATGGAATGGAAAAGAGGGAATAAGGCATTCATTAAGAAAGGCTGGGATCAAGCAGGAACAATTGTTGAAGTATTGGGCCCTGCAGTTTTTGTAAAACAGAATTGGGTTCCAGTTTTAATTGAAGGAGAAGAAGATCCTACTTTCTTTAAAG
>CAYHEN010000024.1:0-10232 GCA_964355745.1 Candidatus Woesearchaeota archaeon | reverse complement strand
AATTCACCAGCAAGAATAGCTGCAGTTGTCGTACCGTCTCCAACTTCCTGGTCCAGCGTTTTAGCTACTTCTACAAGCATTTTTGCAGCAGGATGCTCAATCTGCATTTCTTCAAGAATCGTAACTCCATCATTTGTAATAGTTATATCGTTAGTAGGAGAAACGAGCATTTTGTCCATGCCCTTTGGCCCGAGCGTAGTTTTAACCATTTCTGCAACCATTCGTGCAGCAAGGATATTATTTCTCTGCGCGTCTTTTCCCATAATTCTCTGAATGTCTTCAGGCATTAGAACAACTGGTTTGTCTGGCATTTTATTTTTCACCTGACTTGTATTTGTGATAAACATCAAATTCTTGTTCGCCGATTTTAATTGAAACAAAATCTTCTGAGGAAACCACCATTTGCCCGAGTTTATCCTTGCTCAATGACCTAACTCTTGTAGCCTTCGAAGCAGATTCGCTTGGGGATATAACTATATTATCATTCAAATTACTTTTCTGAACAACTAAATTACAGCCATCTAAAGTATAATGTATATTAAAAATCTTCATGGCTTCCTGACATTTAGATAATTCTTCAGCAGACTTAACCCTGTATTCTATATTACCCATAAAAGTCCCTCTTCGTCTTTCTATTTAAAGATTATTATACTCAACAGAATAATTTTCTTCTGCAAAAAAGTGACAAAAATTTATAAGTAAAAGACACTATCATATTTCATGAAAATTATTCTCGTGGCAGACATAATGACAAGAGAACCAGTGATTGTTTCCCCAAACACAAATCTGCTTGATTGCGCCAAGACAATGGTTAAAAAAAATGTCGGAAGTCTTATCATAGTCGATAAAAAACGACTGGTTGGCTTTATTTCCCAGAGAGATATTTTATGGGCGCTGACAAAAGGCCCTAAAGGCGATTTGACCAAGATAAAAGCAATTGAAATTTCCCCAAAAAAAATCGCTATAATAAAGCCAGATTCAACAATAAAAGATGCGATAGAAAAAATGAACCGGTTAAAATTTGAAAGGCTTCCAGTAGTCCATGAGAATAATCTTGTCGGAGTTGTGACTGCAAAAGACATATTGAATTTTCATCCAGAAGTCTATCCTGAAATAGAAGAATTCGCAAAAATAAGGGAAGAGTCTGAAAAATTAAAAAGAATAAAAGAAGCAGGAAAAAGAATAGAAGGAATCTGTGAAGAATGTGGCAATCAGGAAATTCTATTCAGATATAATGGAATGCTTGTCTGTGAATCCTGCAGAGACACCATATGATTTTTCTTAGTTAAATATTTAAATTGAATTTCCCATTTATAAAACAAGGAAGATGACAGAAACAGACGTTTCAACTCGCAATCCCGCTAATATGGATTACACGCGAAGTTGCTCGGCACAAATACAAAACCAAGGAGGTTTTGCATAATGGCAGAAAAGGATAAACTTTTTTCAAGCAAAATAAAATACAACGGAATTGTTGATTTTGCAGAATTCTACAAGTTTTGTTATGAATGGCTTAGAGATGAAACTCAATTGTTGCTTTCTGAAGACAAATATGCTGAAAAAATAACCGGCGATTCAAAAAATATTGACATAGAATGGACAGGGATAAGAAATATAACAGACTATTTCAGGTCTGAAGTTAAGGTAGCATTCAGAGTCATAGGCTTGACAAGTGTAGAAATAACACAGGATGGAAAAAAGATAAAAACAAACAAAGGAAGTGTTGAAGTCGGGGTTAAAGGGAATCTTGTGAGAGACTATGAAGGAAAATTCGAAAAAAACGCATTTCAGAAATTTTTAAGAGGAATATATGAAAAGATGGTCATACATGCGAGAGTGGAGCAGTTTCAGGAAAAAATAATCAATGATTGCGATGAATTTTTGGCGCAGGCAAAGGCATATTTAGATTTAGTCGGAAAGAGGTAAAATTTTCATTATATATATTCTAAACAATATAAAAATTTATAAATAATTTTCATCCACCTTCCAAGTGAAAAACATACAGCAAATAAGAGCAGAATTGTATGATGGATTGGACAGGGTAGTTCAGCAACTAAATGATTCTAAAAAATTTTTGGATAAAGTTACTGATGGACAATATCATCTTAAAAATGAACAATTTGATTTTTTACAAGACAGAATGGTAGTATCTTATGACAATAAAAACATAAGGGCAAGATATGAATCAAGAAACAGACCTCAGAGAGTCATTCTTGCAGAAATATTATTGAATGATGAAAATCTGGAAGCGATTGTTGCCGGAAGATACAGCCTGACAACAAAAAGAGCAGCAAAAACTATCGGAGAATTCCTGCATAATTTTGCTCATGAACATCATTTGAGAAATAATGTTCTGCACGAATATTAACTTTCTATTAATTCTAAAATAAAGACAACACACAGAAATATTTAAATACATTTTATTCTAAATTTGTATATGAAAAAAATATTTTTGGGGCTGATAATTATCTTTCTTTTAACTCCCTCATTAGTTTCTGCAATAGACTTAAGAATTGAACCGCAGTCAGATGACGTTGCTATAATTTACGGATTAAGCCAGCCAGCCATTTTTGACTTAAAAATAACAAACAAAGGTTCAAGTGATAATTTTATGTTCTACAATTTTTTTGGTTCTGATATGTTCCCAAAAGGAACACTATCAATTGCTGTTGCTGAAACAAAAGAAGTTCAGGTTGGTATTTACCCGCGAGCAGATTTGAAACAGGAAGGATGGGTTAAATTTGATATTTTTATAAAGGGACAGAATAAAGATGAGATGGCTTATCCATTAATGCTCAAGGTTGTAAGACTAAAAGATGCCTTTGAAGTCGGAGCAGAAGAATTCAAGCCAGATTCAAACAATGTAACTGTCTATGTCAAGAATTTGCTGAATTTCAATTTTAACAATATCGCAATGAAATTCAAATCTCCATTTTTTAATTTTGAAAAATCTGTTTCTGTGAAGCCGCATGAAAAAAAGAGTGTCGAAATAACATTGAATAAAGAAGACTTCAGGGATTTGATGGCAGGATTTTACACGCTGGAAGTCGAGGTAAATGCAGATAATCAGAAGGCAACTGTCGAAGGGACAATGAAATTTTCTGAAAAAGATATTGTAACATCAACAGAAAATCAATATGGTGTCATTGTTAACACAAAAAGAATATCCAAGACAAATGAAGGAAATGTAATTTCTGCAACACAGACAGTAATAAGGAAAAACATTATCTCTCGGCTTTTCACCAGTTTTAATCCTGAGCCAGATATTGTAGAAAGAAAAGGGATTAGTGTATATTATACCTGGCAGAGACAATTGAAACCAGGAGAACAAATTGAAATCACAGTAAAGACTAACTGGCTTCTCCCTTTGCTTGCAGTGTTATTGATTGTAGCAGTAGTAATTTTAACAAAACAACTCTCAAAGAAAAATTTATCCATGAAAAAAAGAGTTACTTTTGTCAGGGCAAAGGGCGGAGAGTTTGCATTGAAAGTAACCATAATTGTAAACGCAAGAAGATTTGTTGAGAGAGTTCACGTAATTGATAGGTTGCCTCCTATAACAAAACTCCACGAGAGATTTGGCGGAGAAATACCGAAGAAAGTTGATGCGAAGAACAGAAGAATAGAATGGCATTTTGACAGATTGCAGGACGGAGAAATAAGAGTGATTTCATATATAATTTATTCTAAAATCGGAGTTCTTGGAAAATTCGAGCTTCCAACAACAACTGCGATATATGAAAGAGACGGCGAAGTCCATGAAGCAGAATCTAATCGTGCTTTCTTCATTGCAGAACAGGCAAGAAAGCCGATTGAGGATTAAGAATAATCTTTTTATTTATGTAATTTTATTTTTATAATTTAATTATAAAATATGTTCAATCTCTGATATATCTTTATGAAAACTTTCGTTTTCTTGTTCAATAAGTCTACATTCCTCTAATTTTTCTTTTAATTCACCAGCATCAGAAATTTTAGCTTCTTCCATTATATCTAAGATTTCTTTATATTCTCCAAGACAATTATCAATTCCGTTTTTAACATCTTCCAAATCTAAATCTTTTCCATTTTCTTCTGCAACATATTTTTGTAAAACTCTCCTGTTTCTGTTATATAAATCACCTAAAGAAATTTCAGAATTTTCAGCAAAACCATAATCTCCTAAGACTCTTCCTAAGTTTCTATAACAACCAGCTAATTCTCTAATAAATGCAAGAGTTCTTTCTGAATCTATTGATTTTGCATTCCCAAGAACATTAAAAACCTGTTCTAATCCTCTTTTAGTTTCTTCATCTTTTCCTTCAATAATAAGTTCAATACCTTGCTGATATTTTTTCCTTTCATCAACAGAAAATTCAGTCATTGGAACATGATAATCTTCATCCATAATCTCTCTTCTTTTCATCAATTTATAAAGATTTATTTATAACAAACGTTATTTCAGATAGGTAACAAGAACTTTTAAAAACATATTCCAATTCCTTATTTCAGAGCCCCTCATAGCTCAGTGGTAGAGCGGTCGGCTGTAGACCGGCTTGCCCCAGTTCGATTCTGGGTGGGGGGATATCGGAAAAATCCTAAAAATGAGAAAGCCTTAAAATTCTAAGAAACTTACAAGATTTATGTCAACTTACACAGATAAAGATGGTAATGAAAAATCCAAAAAAGAGGATACTGGCTTAGTTCAAAGAAAGAGAATATATGCTGAATATTTACAGAATAGAGCTAAATATCCTCTACCTTTCGACGCTTATGAAGTTCATCATAAAGATTTTAACAAAACAAACAACCATACAGACAACTTAAAACTATTAACTCCTAAGGAACACGATAGAATACACGACGAACATAATGAAGGAATTAGGAGAGCAGCAGAGAAAATAGCAGAAAAATTAGAAAAAATAAAAGAAAAGCAAAGGGAGAGAAAGAAGAAAAGAAAGAAGAAGATTATTTCGTTTTTAGTTGTCTTGGCATTAATCGGTATTTTAGTTTTTATTTTTTTTCTAACATTTAAATCTCCAAAAGGTGAATTTCCTTCACTAGGATACATAACTATAGGAAAAAATTATATTTACCCAGAAGATATTTCAACTATAGAAAAGGCAAATGAAATTTGTATTTTAAGGTGTCAACAATCTTTTGAATCTATGGTGACTAATTTCCCGCTGCATTTTATCACATGCTATTGTGAAGAGAAAAAGTATTTTGTTGATACAAGAACATTGGAAGATTTAAGTTCTCAAGAAGTCGGAAGGAGGGAGAAGAATCAATAAGAAAAGAAAACCTTAAATCTGCTTACTGGGGGACTTATATCCCTAAAAAATCCATTTTAGAAATATGGTGGGGTCTCGAGTTGTCCGTGGGCGCATAATAGGAATGGAAATCTTCTCTTTGTTGTCTTTAGATAGTAATTACATCATAATAAGATTTAAAAACTATGAAAAAGTAGAGAAAGTATGACAAATATAAATTATATTTTGGCATTTATGCTTGGAGTTTTTAGCTGTCTGCTTTTTATTTATATTTTTTCATCAGGAATTGAAATGCCTGTTGGGGGCATGATAGGAAATGTAAGTGCGCCTAGTGATAGCATAAAAGATAATCAAATTCATGTTTATGAAAATGCTATTGTTATTGATGTTGAGAATGCAGGAATTTCAAAATATGCTGCAACAGGGAGCATGCTTCCCCTGTTAGACGAAAACTCAAATGGAATAAGAATACAGGTTAAATCAGAAAGTGAGATAAATGTTGGGGATATTATAACATTTGAAAAAAATAATGAGTTAATTATACATAGAGTTATTGAAAAGGGCATTGACAATGAAGGAGTTTATTTTATAACAAAGGGAGATAATTCCGGCATGAATGATAGCAAAATAAGAATTGAACAAATAAAATATAAAACTATAGGCGTGTTATGGTAAAAAGTTATTTTGGAGTTTTTGCGATACTCTCCGAATTTTAACAAAAGTTTGTAGATTATATTGTTCGATTCCGAGCAATTTTACGATAAGAACCGAGGTTCCTAATACCTCCTATGAATATCCCGTGACGAGTGAAATTGCGAGTTGCGGTGTGGTGACTTTTTAATAAAATTAATTTCTCAATCCAACATCTGTATACAAATCTCTATTGTGAAATTTGTCTTTAGCTAACTCTGGTGCAGAAAATTCAAAATTATTTTTATTGGGAATCCAAACCTCTTTTCTGTCATATTTTAAAATAAAAAGATTAGTTAAATCATCACGGGTAGCATTTGGTTTTGTTGAGATAATCATCTCATAATACTCTTTTGTATCCAACTTTTTGTCATTATCAGTATCTTTTATAAATATCACTCCTTTTTCATAAAAACCCATTATCATTAAAGCTGGCGGAGAAGATTGTTGTATTTGTAAAAATTCTTCTTTCTCTTTCGGAACTGTCGAACATGATAAAAAACCTGCAAATAATAACGCGACTAATTTCTTCATTTGATAAAATATAATATCTTATTAATAAAAATTGTTATAATTTAATATACATTTAAGCAACAGAAATATTTATAAACACATCGGCATATCTAAAATCAACAAAAAATGAGGGGGAAAATGGAGAAGGATTCTGAAGAAGAAGAACCATTCGACGAGATTATAGATGAATTAGACTTGGATGATTAATTTTTTCTTTTTATTTTTTTATTTCCAATTTTATCTTGTTATTTCCTTTGTTTATCTCGTTAAAGTTAGAATTTATGCTCAGCTCCAGTTCACTAACACTTATTTGTGTGACAAAAATATTTTCTATTGTGATAATTCTTCCGTTTCCTATTTCAAGAGATTCCAAGTAAATTTCTTTTATGAGATTCCCGTCTGCATAAATATTTATTTTTGATTCTCCTGCATCTTTCAGCCCTGCATTTATGATTGTCATATTAATGCTGACAAATCTTCCAGCCATAGATGCTGAAGCGTCCTTGAAAATCAAATCTGGGTTGCTTTCAATTGAATAAAGACTGTTTATTAATTGAATCATGTCTTCTCCAATTGTTTCCTCACAATTCGTTAAATTATACATTATATTTTCTCTATTCGTTGAATGTTCAAAACCAAGAACATGCAACAGTTCATGCAAAGCAACATTCGGTTTTGGGCATTTTGATTCTGTTATTAACAAGATATCGCCATGGCTTATAACATTGAATTCCCCTGCAACAGTTATGTTGGTAGGCCCGCCTTCTCCTGCTATAAATAATCCATTACTAATTCTGTTTTGTTCCTCACACATTATAGAGATTTCTTCATCATTAGAAGGATAAAATCTAAGAGAGGTTAAATTTTCAATTATATCAAATGCAAATTCCATATCATTTTGCTTTTGCAGGGGACAATCTGAAATTCTATAAGATATTGCTTTGTTTGGAAATCTCATATTTGAATAAAATTGCATGCTGCTACTTTCATTATTTATACTAAAATTATAATTTCCTGTTTTAGCACTGAAATTAATTGTACCAAGAGGAAGAAAATAAAAAGTCATTAATGAAATTACAAATAAAGAAAAAAGAACAAACAGGATTGTTTTTACACTCATTAATTAAAATATTTCCTATATTATATAAATTTGTTCATTAATAAAAAATAAAAAAGAAATAGATAAAACCCTGTTGCTTACCACTCTTCATATTCGTCAGATTTCCCCTCGCTTTCCTTTTCCTCTTCAAAATTTTCGTCTTCGTCGAATTCTTCGCCAGAATCTGAATCTTTCCCTGCTTCGTCATCAGAATCTTTGTCGTCTTCGTATCCTTTTTTTATCATTGGGATAAAATTACCTCATGTTTAATTAAGTGAAACTCAAAAGAAAAGTCCTTTTTTAAAGTTTTGGATGATGATATTTTACTTGTTTTCCACTGAATCAACAAACAGGTTTTTATACATCTCTCAATTTAATATTTTTAGGTACGATAGATTTCTCATTCCCGTTAAGCCCATCTATTTTTTCATCAGTTAAAATCTCATTTTCTTCAAATATTTCATTATCATTAAGGTTAAATCCATACATGATTGGATTTGGAGTTGTCATATAGTTTACTTCATCTTCTCCGATTACCGGATATATTTCACCTACATCTATATCTCCATCATTATCTACGTCATAAAATCTTCCTAATACTTTATTCTCTCCTAAATAAAACACGTCTCTATGAATTTCATTATTCCTGTAATTTTCATACTTTGATGGAATACTCAGATTTTTAGGAAGTTCCTGTGCTGATAAAATCCCCCCTGCCCCTAAAGACAGAACAAAACTTAGAAGTATTTTCCTTAAATTCATTTCATTCTCTCAAATATATTAAATAATTATATAGATTATATTACATATCACCAAGTATTTAAATATATACAAAAAATTATATAAAATATTCAAAGGAATTTCTCTTGGTAATATATAATAACAAAATCTATCTAAATCTTTATAAATTAAAAAGATAGGGGTTTTTCATGACTGAAAAAGAAGATCAGAAAGTTGTTTCTGATATTATAGCGCGAGAACAAAATCAAAAAATTGTTTCCAACACATTTCTATGTACAGGGTTAGCCTCAGCAGGCTACGGGGCTTTTCATGGCTTTTATGATGGAATGGGAATTTCTCTGCCAAATAAATATCTTGATGCTTATCTTGTTTTTGGACCATCCATAATACAGAGTATTTTGGGAATTTTTGATGGTATAAGTATTGCCAAGACTGGCAGGCAGACTACTGGAAATTATCCTCTTTGCATGGAGGAGACACTTAGAAATATAATTGAGAAAGCAGATGGAGAAGTTATGAAAAAGACTCTGCATGGTGGATTGATGGGAGGAGTAGGAGAAGGAATTACAGCAGGACTTGAAACACTTTTGGGCTATGGCGTAGGATATTTTGCAGGAAGAATAGCAAAGTTATTTTCTTAATTACGCCCATGGCGAATAGCAATGGAGCACGAACATAATTATTTCAAGTACCTTTTCTTATGAACTGTTAGATATCTTCTTATGAAATAAGAAACAAAATGCTCCTCATCTTTTTGTAATGCTTTATAATAAGATTTTCTTTTTTTATACTCGATAATAAGCATAGGGTATTTATTATGCCATAAAATAAAATTCATTAAAAGTCTTCCAATTCTCCCATTCCCATCTCCAAAAGGATGTATCTTCTCAAATTGATAATGTACTCTTCCTGCTAATTCTACAGGATTCATTTTTTTATTTTTATTGATGAATTCTATAAAATCTTTCATTAAATTTTCAACATCTTGCCAATCGGGAGCTAAATGGGAGCCGACTCTAACAAGATAATCTCTAAATTTCCCTGCAATATCTGATTTTGTTTCACCGAATATATTTCTATGCCAAATTAATAATAATTCTTTTGTTATTTTTTCGTTCTTTTTTAACATCTGTAAAAATACTCTATTATGTTCTTCTGTTTCTCTAACATCTCTTAGGGACTTATTTGGAGAAATTTTGTCATGAATAATTTCTCTTGCTTCTTCTAAAGTAATTGTAGAACCTTCAATAGCATTTGTATTATAAGTAAAAGCGATGGAGATTTCTTCAAGTTCTTTTTCTTTTGCACTTTGGGGAATACGCCTCCATTCAGCCTGAAAATGCTTTTTTATCATCTCAATCTTTTTATTAATATCATTTTGCATTTCTTTTCTAAATATAGAAATAATTTCGTCTATATTTGCAGGAACTTCTGTTCCTAGATATTTTTCTTTTGTTATAACTTTCTTGTCTTTTCTCAAGGAATGTTGCAGATAAAAATATTTTTTATTTCCCTTTTTTCTTGTTATTATTCTCATGAATACCTTACCATTACAAAGTATTTAAATATTGTGTTTTTAAAAGAAATGTAATGGGACGCCCACGCCGATATGACTGAAGGAGTTTTGATTATTTATCGGATTAATCCTTTAACATGGGGCATTTCTTTCTCGATAAATTCTATAATTTCTCTTTTATATTCTGTATTTAAAGAAACAGCCTCAAACTTTGGTTTTTTATGGACTATAATCCAACCCTTCTTAGAAAGCTCTTTGATTATCTCTTTTAAATTTTGAAATCTCTTGAAATGTTCTGTTCTATCATATTTTTCTCCCCAATTTCCTTTACTCCTCGCTAAAACCGACATAAGTTGAGCCTTCTCCAAATCTGAAGCCATAAAATTTATTATTTATTCAAATATTTAAATGTTGCTATCTT
>CAYHEN010000023.1:0-10305 GCA_964355745.1 Candidatus Woesearchaeota archaeon | reverse complement strand
AAAAATGAGAAAAATCATTGTTATAACATCTGGAAAAGGGGGTGTTGGAAAGACAACAACCGCCATAAACCTTGGCGCAGCCATAAATTATTTTGGGGGCGATGTTGTTGTCATTGATGCCAATCTTTCAACTCCTAATGTGGGGCTGCATCTCAATTCTCCAGAGGTTCCAATAAATCTTAATCATGTTCTTCTAAAAAAAGCAGAAGTCTTTGAGTCAGTGTATGAGCATGAATCTGGCTTGAAAATCATACCTTCCTCGCTTTCCATAAAAGAATTGAAAAGGGTAAATCCAGAATCAATCAAAGATTATAAAAAAGACTTCAAAAAAGTTGCTGATTATGTGATAATGGACAGCTCAGCGGGCTTGGGTAAAGAAGCTCTTTCTGTGATAGATATTGCGGATGAGATAATAATAGTAAGCAATCCAGAGATTCCAGCCATAACAGATGCCCTTAAGACAATAAAGATAGCACAGCAGATGAGAAAGCCTGTAGCAGGAGTCATAATGACACGTGTCAGGAAAAATGACATAGAAATACAGCCAGATGTCGTGAGGGAAATGCTGGAGATTCCTATACTTGGAATGGTTCCAGAGGATTCAAGTATTCAGGAAGCCCTGTCAATGAAAGATGCTGTTGTCCATACCCATCCAAAAAGCAAATCTGCACGGGCATACAAGGAAATAGCTGCAAGAATAATGGGCGTGAAATATGATTCAGAACAGGATAAAGAAAAGCTTCTTGAAAGAATTCTCAAGAAATTCAAGATTACAAAATGGAAAAAATAGGAATAAATAATTTCATCACAAAAAAATTATTGATTTTGTCGATTATTTTATTGATTATCCTATTTCTTGCGGTGAATGCAAGCGCACAGGAGCTTCCGAATTATTATGATAAAAACATAAATGATTTTGCGCATTTATTCAGCGATGATGAAGTCCAGCAGTTGAAAACACTCCTGACCGGGCTTGAGCAGAATACAACAGCAGAGGTTGTTGTGGTAACAATCAATACAACATCTCCCTTGACGCCGGCAGAATACAGGACTGAATTATTCAATTATTGGCATATTGGGAAAGAAGACAAGGACAACGGGCTGTTGATATTATATTCCTTGAACGAGAACAGGATTGAGGTGGAGACAGGTTATGGCCTGGAAGGAATCCTGCCTGATTCCAAGATTGGAAGAATGCTTGATGAATATTATGTTCCTTATCGTGACCAGGGAAATGTTACATGGGGAATTATTCTTTTTACACAAGAAACTTCAAAGGTTATCCAAGATAACTCAGAAGAAATATCTTCAGGCTCTGAAAATAAAGATTATATCTCTAATTTATTTCCATATATTTTCTTTATTCTAATTTTCATTGTAATTGCCCTTATGTCTAAAAAGAGAAGTAAAAAATGCGAAAAAGACGGCATGATTATGAAATATGTTGGCCTAGCTGGGGGTTACCTTATCTACAAGTGTGCCAATGGACATATTCATAAAGAACTAAAAGGAATGCGTAATACAGGGATATTTTTTGGTTCAGGAGGAGGTGGATTTGGAGGAGGAGGTGGATTTGGAGGAGGCATGAGCGGGGGAGGGGGAGGAGGAAGATAGTTTTTTAAATAAACAAAATATTTAATATCATGGCAAGAAATAATTTTTTTACAAGGAATAAGACATTAATTATTGTTTTGGCAATCGTATTAATCCTGATATTTTATTTTGTCGGGAGATATAATGCTTTTATCACACTTGACCAGGATGTCAACGGAAAATGGTCAGAAGTTGAAAACCAATACCAAAGACAGGCTGACCTGATTCCCAATCTGGTCTCTGTAGTGTCAAGTTCTGTCAACGTTGAGACTAATTTTGTTAAAGAAGTGATTGAAGCCAGGACAGAATGGTTAAGCGCTTCCAGTCAGCTCCAGAAAGATACTGCAGGAGTGCAAATGAACAATGGAATTTCCGCTTTGGTAAGCGCTGTTGCTGAAAATTATCCAGTATTGCAGGCAAACAAGCAATATGTTGCATTGACAGATGAGTTGGCAGGAACACAAAACAGGATTGCCACTGCCCGTGGAAGATACATTGAAAGCATCCAAACTTACAACACTGCAATTAAGAGATTCCCTTCAAACTTGCTGGCAGGTCTGTACGGATTTGGCGAAAAAGATTATTACCAGGCAGAGCTTAATTCTTTGGAAACACCTGAGCTTGGAACAGGTCAGCTTCCATAAAATAAAAATGGAGGGAATTATTTCTTTCAATGATTGGCAAAAATTAGATCTAAGAGTTGCCAAAATAACCAAAATAGAAGATATTGAAGGTGCAGACAAACTTTACAAACTTGAAATTGATCTGGGAAAAGAACTCGGGAAAAGAATACTTGTTGCAGGACTTAAACCTCATTACAAAAAAGAGAAATTAAAGAACAAACTTTGTGTGGTCTTCACAAATATTGAGCCAAGAACCCTGAAAGGAATACAAAGCCAAGGGATGCTTTTGGCTGCTGTTGATGAAAATAAAGAAGAAAAAGAAATAGTGAAACTTTTGCAACCAGATGAGGATATTGAACTGGGAAGCAGGGTTAGATAAAACAAAACTAATAATAAAGTGTGAATATAAAAAATAAGGAAGTTTCTATATTTGATCTCTATCACAATAACTGGTGGTGGTTCTTAAGTCAAATACGGGTGATAACGAATATGATTTAATAATATAATTTAATCATTAAAAAATAGTCATGCCAAGATTTATAAATCAAAACAGAGCTTTTATAAATATGGCAAAAGATTTAGAATCTATGGTAAGTAATAATACAACTAATAAAAAGCCAAAAAGGCTGGTAACTGCAGCATTGCCTTATATAAACAACGTTCCTCATTTAGGGCATATAGTTGGATCTCACTTACCTGCAGATATATTTGCAAGATATTGTAGGGCAAAAGGATATGAAACAGTTTTTGTTGGAGGTACAGACGAGAACGGTTCAACCTCAGAAATAGCTGCTCTTAAATTGGGCATTCCCTTAGGAAAATTTGCGAATAGATTACACCAAGAACATAAGAAAATTTATGATTGGTTCGAGATTTCCTATGATAATTTTTCAAGAACCACAAAACCAATACATCATGAAACGGTTAGGGAATTCTTTAAAACAATATACCAAAAAGGTTTTGTTAAGAAAGGAAAAATGAATGTATTTTATTCTCCCAATGAGAATATGTTTTTACCGGACCGATATGTTATTGGAGAATGTCCAAAATGTGGTTACGAAGAAGCTAGCGGAGATCAGTGTGAGAAATGTACATCCTTACTTGACCCTTCACAATTAAAAAATCCAAGATCAACAGTTTCCGGAGGGAAATTAGAGATAAAAGAAACAGAACATTTGTTTCTTAGTTTAGATAAACTTTCTCCACAATTGAAAAAGTGGATAAGTTCTCAGACTATTTGGAGAAATCAAGTTAAAAATCTCGCATTAGGATGGATAAAGGAAGGATTAAGACCAAGATGTATAACAAGAGATCTTAAGCACGGCATAAAAGTTCCATTAGAGGGTTTTGAGGATAAAGTATTTTATGTATGGTTTGATGCGCCGATAGGATATGTTTCATCTACAAGGGAAGTGCGACCAGATTGGGAATCTTTCTGGAAAAATAAGGACACTGAAATTTACAACTTCTTAGGAAAAGATAATATTCCTTTCCATACTATCTTTTGGCCTGGAATGGTTATCGCTCATGGAGATTTTAACTTGCCTAAGAATGTAATTGGATTGCAATATTTAAATTATGAGGGACAAAAATTCTCAAAAAGTAAGGGAGTGGGTGTCTTTTGTGAGAGACTTCCAGAATTGGATTTAGAACCTGATGTATGGAGGCATTATCTAACACAATTGATACCTGAAACTGGCGATTCTGAGTTTAAATGGAAAGATTTTAAGGAAAGGGTGAATTCCGATTTGATAGGAAATTATGGGAACTATACTAATAGAGTTTTAGATTTTATTCATTCAAGATTAAATGGTGTAGTAACACGACCTCCAAAAGAAAGAATAACACAAAAGGATAAAAAATTATTAGAAAAAATTGTCCAAAAAAAAGAGAAAATCGAACAACTTTTTGAAAAAGCAGAAATAAGAAAAGCATACTCCGAGATACTTAAATTATCAAGCGAGGGAAACAAATATATTAACGATACAGAACCTTGGATAGCAATAAAAAATAATCCTGAAAGGGCAAATGATATTTTCTATAACGGCGCAGTTTTGCTCAGATCCTTGGCTGTATTATCAGCACCATATTTGCCTAAAACTTCTCAGAATATATGGAATCAATTAAATCTTTCCGGCAATCCATTTGATGCTGGAATATGGGATACTGCGGGGGAAGATTTGGGAAAGAAACATAAAGTAAACAAACCAGAGATATTATTTAAAAAATTAACAGACGAACAAATAGAAACATATAAAGACAAATCTTCACGGGGTACAGATTTGAAAGAGTTTTTTAAAAATAAGGAAAGAGTATCTAAAATAGATTTTAATTTTTAGTGTTATAAAAATATTCAGCACATCGTACATCTTGTTGGTCCCATCTACGCATTTTTAATGTCCTAATTTTATTTTGAAATTTATTCCTCCTTTTTTTATCAATATATTTTATAATTTTTTTAGCTATATCTGTCTTAGATTTAGATTTAATTAAGTTTTTGAATAATTCCTTCTCTTCTTTCATATTCAATGTTCTAAATTCTGGGAAGATTATCTCAATAATTTTTAATTTTATTAATTCTCTTATAAATCTAATTTTATTTTTAGCGGTTAAGATATCTTTTAAAAGAGAAGAAATACAGATAGTATAAGCTTGTTGAGAATATTTATTGTTCAAATTCCATTTATTTATATTATCTTTAATTCTTAATAAAATCTTTTTATGTACTCTCTTAATTAAAGGGATATCATATTTGGAACAAAGGTGCAAAAATCTTCTTAATAATATGTATGGGTTCTCTTTTTTTTTTCTTACAAGCGAGATTGTCTTTTTTTTTAATGAATTCAGCGCATTAAATTTATCTACATAATCAAATTGAGGATAGCGGAAATATAAAGTTTCTATATTAAACTGCCCAATTAAATCTAGTCTTTTCAAAAAACCAACATCTATATTCATCCCCCCTTTATTTGCATAAATTAAAATGACCTTTTCATTTAAATAAATAAAATATTTTCTGAAGGGTTCTGTTATCTCAAAACCAGCCTTTTTTATTCTTTCTCTACATTTAGCTATTTTATAATTAAAAATGCCTTTAATTGCTATGTCCAAATCATTTATCTTGGGATTTTTATTAAGAAGGATATCTATAGGGACTCCTCCATAAACTATGAATCTTTTTTCTCCTGTTATTCTATAAATCTCGTTTAACAAATTCTTTATTCTTTTTGGTAGTTGTTTTTTTTCCATACTCTTTCATCAAATTTTCTTTTTTGATTAATTAAAGTAGATACTATTTCATCTACAATTTTTTTTGAAAAATAAGGCGATACGGGATATATCTTAATAGCAGGTAACTCTTCATTGTTTTTGAGTTTTATATATTCTCCACTATAAGAATACTCAACCCCTTTATTTTTCATAATTCTGGTATTAAAATCCCATTCAAAAAAAGCTTTCATGTATTTGTTTGTATAATTAACAAAATTCTTCATCTTATTATCCTGCATTTTTAATTCAGAAAACCTCTTTGAATCATTGTTTAAATCTGGAGGATAGAGTCTAAGCATGGTAACAAAACCTAAAGATTCGTTGTTGCATACAAAAAAATCTTTTTGTTTTTTGAGTTTATTTTTTAACATGTGAGTATTAGATATTAAATTAATCAATCTTTTCTGAAATCCTTCTATGCCTAAAGAGTATAAAGATGCAAAGGCCGCAAGAGGAGCCCCACCAGGTCTAGAGGTTTCAAGAGTAAAATTTACAGGAGATAGGGAATAAAATTCCTCAGCTAATTGAGCCATTTTTATAGCGGATCCCTTCTTTTTTGATAAGTAATTTATATCGTCTAAATTATTAAAAATAATTAAACTGCATGGAATGGGGCACCCCCCAATTCCTTTATGAAAATCAACTCCCCACGAATCTGCATATTTTAGTTGTGAAATTCTTTTTGTTTGTTTTCGGATAATAATAAGAATTTTTTTATCAATTTTTAGAATATTTTTCTTCCAATCATAATTATTAAAAAATAACCATGACCAACCTATCACACTATCCACATGCAGATGCGGTTTGTAATTGAGCCGATATTTTCTAACTAATTTATCTCTTAATTTAACAAATCCCTTTATGTTATCTATAGTATGATCATAAGTAGTTCCCCCATTTATTATTATAGATGAAACCAAACTTCCTGAATCAAAAATTTTTTTCATTTTCAATTCAGCATCTTTTAGATTACTTCTTCTATCATTATCGGCATTTATCACAATTACATTATCTGTTCCGAGACCCAACCAATAAGCACAAACCAAATGGGAGAAATGACTATCTTCTGTAATAATCGCTTTCAATTTTTTAGTAATTCCTCTTGATCCTGAAAGCGGATCTGCTTTTTTGATTCCGATATTTGTTGCATAAAAATTTGTTGCAGTTCCGCCAAATGTAAAAAATCCGACACATTGTTTCCTAATCTTAGCTAAATGAGATAAAAGATTTACGACAATTTGTTCAGTTATCAAAGCATTTCCCGCTAAACCTTCGTTAATATTATATATATTTTCATCAAGAGCCAAGGAATAAATTGAAGAAGAAATTATATTGACTGGGGATCCGACATTATGAACAAGTCTTGGGCTTCTCCATCGTGGTATTCCTGAAAAGAATTCTTGAATTATTTCTTTAATTAATTTTTTGAAATTATTTCCTTTTAGAGGGATATTATTATATTTACCAATGAGCCTCTGATATTCTTTTTTTCCATAATCTCCTTTAATCCTCGCTTGGAAAGGTTCTTTTATTTTCTGTCCCAATATTTTTTCGCAATATTCTAAATATTTTTGGAAAGAATTCTTATTATTTAAAACCGGAAATAATTCTTCTATTTCTTTTTTATAATTCATTTTATTAACCTATCGCGGTTGTAATGTAAAATTTCTTGGCCATAATCATAATTATCCTCTGACATATTTAAACATAACTGATGACAAAAGACTTTTAAAGAACAGCCACTTAATATCCAAATGTTCGGCAAAAAAACCTGTAATCAATGCAAGGAGAAAATCAGTGACAAATATATCTTCTGCCCTTACTGTGGGCATTTCTTTGGAAAAAAGAAGTCTGAGGATTATGGTATGCTTGGAATAAGCGATGAAATTGAGATGCAGCAGAATCCATTTGAATCAATATTTGGTGGAGGCGTATTCAACAAGATGTTCGGAGGTGCGATTAAAATGCTTGAAAAAGAGCTTGAAAAGGAATTCAAGAACCAAAATCAAAATCTGCCTCAAAAAACCAATTTTGAGATAATAATAAACGGAAAAAGAATCAATCCGGAAAATATAAGATTCACGCAAAGAGTGATGCAGCAGGATGACAGCGGGCCAAAGAAAAAAACAGTTCCGAAAATGTCAACAGAGAGCCTGAAAAAAATATCAAAACTTCCTAAAAAAGAGCCGTCCACAAACATAAGAAGGCTGGCTAACAAAATTATATACGAGCTGGATATTCCTGGAGTCAAGTCCATGGAAGACATTTCAATAACAAAGCTGGAAAACAGCATAGAAGTAAAGGCGCTGGCAGGAAACAAGGCATATTCAAAACTCATCCCGATAAATCTTCCAATAACAAACTACGAGCTTGCAGATGGCAAGCTTATTCTTGAGCTTGATGCTAAGAGTTAATATCATTCTTTAAAATCGCAAAACCTATAAATAGTTAAATTTCTCTAAATATTAAAGAGCCCGTAGTTCAGCCTGGTTAGAATGCCGCTCTGATAAGGCGGAGGTCCTCAGTTCAAATCTGAGCGGGCTCATATTCATTATGATAGATATTAAATTAATAATAGGAATTATTATCGGATTTTTTATATCAGAGATTTTTTCTGGGAGAAAAGAAGGAAAAATAGGGGCTTCTATCTTAATTTTAGAAACAAAAAAACATTTTTATCATTTGCATCATTGGTTAACCTCTTTGATAATTTTAATTATTTTAATGGTTCTCTCTGTAAAAAATAATTTCATATATGGCTTATTAATAGGAATGATAATCCAAGGATTAACCTATAAGGACTTTTACAAATTTTTAATTAGAAAAAGAGAAATTAAACTATCTAAAAAAGCTTTTAAATGAACTTTTTCTTGATAAATAATGGCACAGAAAAGTGAGGCAAAACCGGCAGTAAAAAAACCTCAGGAATCCCAAAAAGGTTTTTATCATTTCATAAAAGAAGCCTGGAAAAAGCCTGACACAAAAGTTCTTCGGGAAAGAATGACTGAATGGAGAAAAGACAACGTCATCAAAAGAATTGACAAGCCATTGAGGCTTGACAGGGCAAGAGCTCTTGGTTACAAGGCGAAGAAAGGTTTTGTTGTTGTAAGAGCGAGAATATTAAGGGGTGGGCATAGAAGACATAGGCCGAACAAGAAAAGAAGAAGCAAGAGACTGCATGGAAGAAAAAATCTTACAATGAACTACAAATTTATCGCGGAACAGAGAGTTGCAAGAAAATATCCTAATTTAGAGGTTTTGAATTCATATTTTGTAGGAAAAGATGGTGTTCATTATTTTTTTGAAGTCATCTTAGTTGACCCAAGCAGGCAGGAAATAAAAAATGACAAGACAATTAACTGGATAACTAATCCTGAAAACAGAAACAGGGTTATGAGAGGACTTACCTCTGCTGGAAAAAAATCCCGTGGGTTAAGAAGCAGGTCTCCAACAAACAAATCAAGGCCGTCAAAAACAAAGGGGAGCATATAAAAATTCCCAAACTTTTTTAAAAGTTTAATCCTATCAAATAAAATGGTATTCATACTTCCATCATTCCCGTATGCATATAATGCACTTGAGCCCTACATAGATGAGCAGACAATGAGAATTCACCATACAAAGCATCATCAGGCTTACATCGACAAGTTAAACGCGGCACTTGAAAAATTCCCTGAACTTCAAAAAAAGTCTGTTGAAGATTTAATAAAAAATCTTAATGCCATTGATGAAAGCATAAGAATAGCTGTGAAAAACCACGGAGGAGGACATGTCAATCATTCTTTCTTCTGGAAAATCCTGAGAAAAGAAGTTGCTCCTAAAGGAGAAATTCTTAAAGCAATAAATAAAAAATTCACAAGTTTTGACAAATTTAAAGAATTATTCAAGGAAGCCTGTCTCACTTTATTTGGAAGCGGATGGGTATGGCTTGCTGTCAACAATAAAAAAGAGCTGGAAATATTAAAAATGCCAAACCAAGACAATCCATTGTTAGACACAAAAACGCCCATATTAGGAATAGACTTGTGGGAGCATGCATATTATCTGAAATACCAGAATAAAAGAGCAGATTATGTAGATGCTTTCTTCAATGTAATAGACTGGGAAAAAGTAAATGAATTATTTTGCAAAGCTTAAACTTTAAAAGTTCTGTTGGCTTGAGATATTAAGTTAAAATGAGGTATTCAAAGCTTACTGAATTATATGAGAAAATTTCTAGCACGACAAAGCGTCTTGAAAAAACAGATATTTTGGCCAAATTCCTGAAAGAGCTTGGGGAATCAGACAAAGATGCATTATATCTTCTTCTTGGAGAAATTTATGCTGATTATGATGAAAAAAGAATAGGAATAAGCAATCAGCTTGCCATCAAGGCAATTGCCAAGGCAACAGGAACCCCAAATGAAAAAGTTGTTCATGAATGGAAAACAATAGGTGATTTGGGAAAGGTGGCTGAAAAACTTGCTTCTAAAAAAAAGCAGTCAACTCTTTCATCACATTCTGATTTGACAGTGCAGAAAGTTCTTGAAAACCTGAGAAAACTTCCTGGATTAGAGGGGAAAGGCACAGTTGAAAAAAAAATATCCCTAATAACAGAACTTCTCTCATCAGCATCTCCAAAAGAGGCATTGTATATAATTCGAACTATTCTTGCTGATTTGAGGATAGGAATAAAGGAAAGCACAATAAGGGACTCATTAGCAGAAGCCTTCTTCAAGGATAATAAAAAAGAAGCAGTCAAGGATATTCAGGATGCAATAGACAAGTCAAATGACATAGTTGAAGTATTTGAGATGGTTAAAAAAGGAAAACTGAAGGA
>CAYHEN010000022.1:0-11608 GCA_964355745.1 Candidatus Woesearchaeota archaeon | reverse complement strand
AATTAGGAAAAGAGGCACTATTTGATGTTAAGGTTTCTATATCAAATTTATTTAAAGTAGTTAAATCAGGAAGAGAAATTATTGCACAAATAGAAGTATTCAATGTCAACAACATAGGGCAGGTGGATGTTAAAGTTGATTATTATATAACTTCAAAAGAGGATAACAAGACAAAACTTGCAGAAGGAAGTGATACTCTGGCTGTAGAGGCAGTTGCAAGTTTTGTTAGGAGTTTGAAAGTTCCTTATAACACGAAGTCAGGCAATTATCTATTTAATGTTGAAGTTAGCTATAAAGATAAAATCATGGCTTCTGGACATACAGAATTCAGAGTTATCAAGAGTTATGAGATAATGATTGCTGTTGGGATAATCATTTTTATTTTTGCTGGAATACTTGCTTATTTATGGCGGATTAGAAAGAGAGAAGAGAAGATAGAAAAGAAAGAAAAGAGGGATATTACAATGATAAAGAAAAAAGAGGAAAAAGATATTAGGTTATTGAAGAAGAAAGAGAAGAGATTAGAAAGAGAAATTAAAAAATTGGGGAAAAGAAAAAAATGAGATGGATAATGAAAATTCAGAAATTAGGAAGGATACAAATTCCTACTAAATACCTTAAAGCTTATAACATAAAAGAAGGGGATATTGTGATTATAGAAGAAAAGGAAGATAAACTAATTTTAAGTTTCAAGAAGAGGAGGAATAAGGGTACAGAAAAATAAGTATGCAGAAAAGTAACTTAAATCTTTCCTCTTTTCTATTTTTTATGTTTTCATTTTCTTTCTCTTCTAAATAAAAATAATATTGCAACTATCGAAGGGATGACATTTGTTAGGATTATGTTAAGGATTGACATAGAGAATACTTTAACTGCCTCAACTCCAAAGAATCCGAACAGGCTTATCATTGTTAACTCTCTTATCCCATAACCATTTATTGTTATTGGAATCTGTGTGACTAATGTAGAAATAGGAAGAACTGCTAAGAAAGGAATAAATCCAATATTTATTCCTAAAGCCAAACTCATAAAATACATTGCTGAATAATCAACAACCCAGTTGAATAAGTTGAGAATAAATACAGGAAATAAAAAACCCAAGGAGGGCATATCATCATAAAAAGAGCCCAAGAGCGCCTTGCTTTTTTCCTTCATTCTTTTTGGGATAATCATTTTGTAGATAAATCTCAAAAAAGGTTTGCTTACTTTCTTTTTATAAAAAAACAAAGACAGGAAAATTATCAGTAGGAAAATCCCAATAATGACATATAGAGAAGTTATAGGAATTATTTTTTCATAGAATATAAATGCAAATGTAATAGCCAAAACAAACACAGAGGTTAAATCAAGAACCTTGTCTATAACAAAATTACTCAGCCCTTTTCCAGTATCTCCTTTATAATTCCTTAAATAATCAACTCTTACAACACTCCCTATTTTTGAGGGGGTTATAAACCCGTAAAAACTGCTGATTAGATTAATTCTGAATGCATCTTTGAAAGGAATAGTTATCTTTTGTTTTCTGGCAATAACAAACCACTTTATTGTTTGGGTTACAAAGAAAAATGCTACTAATGCAAGAGCAATAGAGAGATAAAACAAATTTACATTTTCAATTTCTTTGAATATTTTTGTTATGTCCAGCTTTATTAAAAGATAAATAAACAAACCAATGCCAATAACAGGAAGAAATTTTCTAATAATCTGTCCTAACTTCATTAAACTTATTGCTTTTTTATGAATAAAAACCTTTTGTATTGGGGATATTATTTAGACCAAAAGTCTTTTAGATGCCCAAAAACAGCCTTTATCCCCCTTAAATTGAATTTGAAATCATTCCAGCTTCGCATATTTTTTGCCCTTTGAAGAATATAAGAAGGGGTTAAAAAAATTGTATAAATTTTCCCACAGATACCTGCAATTTCTTTGGCTCTGTTTACTGCAGAGTCAGACTGAGTTTGCGGGAGTCTTGCATCAGAGTTTTCTGTTTTTAAAACTGGTTCTCTCATGTCATATCTTTCATACTCTTCTGGAGGGAACAAAAACCAGTTATTTTCCCTTGCTTCCCTCCATAGAGGTGTTCCGGGGTATGGAACAAGAACAGTTGCTTGGAGCAAATCTGCTTTTCCTTTCTGCATTAATTCTTTTGCCAATTCAAATGTTCTCAATGCATCTTCTTTGGTCTCCCAAGGGTAGCCGACAATCATGGTTAAATGGAGTGTTAATCCTGCCTTTTTTGCCATTTCACAGCCATTGAGAATATCTTCAACCCTGATTCCTTTATTCAGCTTATCCAGGGTTTTTTGATTTGCACTTTCCAATCCAAATTTCAGCAATCTGAAGCCAGCCTTTTTCATTAAATCAAAATCCTCTTGGTTTAAAGCATTGAATCTCATATTGCAGGAATATTTTATTTTTTTATTGTAACCTCTTTTTATTAACCCGTTGCACAAATCTTTCAACCAATTGCCAATCATCAGTGTTCCAGAATCATCGAAAATTTCTTTTGCATTGTATTTTTCAATGAGCATACCTATTTCATCAAGGACATTTTCAACCTTTCTCACTCTGAATGCAGGGAAAAGAGTGGGCCATGCACAGTTGCTTACAATAACATTATTTGCGGTATAACTGTGGTCATTTTTCACACTCAAATTGTATACCTTTCCACTGTATTTTTCATAAGAGATAGTTTTTATTTCAACCATTGCATAATTGTCTAAAATAAATCCGTGTCTGTTTTTATCTTTTCTTTTTGGTAAGACAATCGTTGGAAATATTCTTTTAATGTCTTGTTGGCATAGTGAAATAGAATATTGTGGAACTTTTGCTTTTCCCCTAGGCATGATTTTTCTTACTCTTGGAATTGATTCATTCCTAAAGAGAAGTCTAGTAACTTGTGAAGCCAATTGTTTTGATGTTGTATAATAAATGTATTCACTGCCTCCTTCTCCAGTATTTCTTATTCTAAGATGCCCATCTCCTCTAAATAAACCCTTTAGCAATTCTTTTTGTTTATCAAGAGGTAAAAGCATGAAATCTTCCGGAATTCTTTTATTATAACAATTTTCTCCAAATAATCTTTTAAACATTAAGGCTAAAACCGAGTTAAATATTGTAATCTGTATTGTGTGATTATTTTTATTATAGGCTTTACTAATACTCAACTTAGGAGATATATTATTAAGCAAATTTATTACATCTGCAATATATTCTTCTTCTTTTTCAGAAAAGGTTAAAGCCATTACGTATGAATTTGGTCTGTTTGTAGATAGTGTTGAATGCCCTTCAGCAAGATAATATCCAATAAGTCTCATAAAATCTTTAGACAATTTTATGGTTCTAGGAATCCATCTTTTTCCATAATCATATTTTATTTCTCCATCTTCTTCAATAATTTTTTTGAGAGAGGTTGTTATGCTATTTGTTTTCTCCAGTTTTAAATACCTACTAACGGTTTCTCTGTCTATTCCAAGTATTTTCGCAATGCTCCTTTTGGAATACTTTTTATTGGATAATTCAATTATCTTATCAACAATTTTCTCTGATTTTTTCTTTAAAGTTTTAGCAAAAATAGAATCCTGTGAAAGAATCTCTTTAACATTGAGATAATCTAAATCCTTGACTTCTCTGGTTATAGGAACAGCAACAAAATCTCCTTTTTCAAGCTTTTCAGTTTCAATGAATTCCGGATATTTATTCCTCAATTGCTTTTTTAATGCAATAATTTTATGGTTAGGAGTTAATTTTAATCTTTCCTTTAAACAAAATAATTCAATGTCCATAATTTTTCCAGTATAGTCTCTTTCAAATTTATGATCTACTAATTCAAAATTTCCTTTGTGGGTCATGACATTTATTTTCTCTAAGTTTTCTTTAACAATCTCTTTAATTGTAAATACTCCTTTATCGGTAATTATCTCCATTGAAGGTTCAAGACAGAATTTGCATTTGCCCCACCAGCAATCTCTTCCAGACATTATATAAAAAAAGGGCTTCCCCTGCAAATTGTACTCTTTCTGATATAACTTCCATTTTGTCAGCTCTCTGTCTACGAAAGGCAGTTCGTTTAAATTATGATTCAGATGAAATTTTCCAGAACTAATTATTTTTTTATTTTTTTTGTAATATACCCCCCCCTCAAGCTTTTTCTCCTTGCCAGAAAGCCAATCGCAAAGAGAAGAAAGGCTGAAATCAAAATCTCCGCCACAAGAAACAAAATCTACATTGGATTTTTCCAAACTTTCTTCTGGAAAAGAAGTAACATGGTCTCCAAGAATAACTATCTTCATCTCTGGAAATTTTTCTTTTAACTCATCAATAATTTTCCAATGTTGTTTTATTACAGGGGTTTTTGTCTCAAAAGCAAATAATTCTGGTTTTTCATTTTCAATTGCCCTGATAAATTCTTCATAAGAAACATTTTCTGCTACGCAGTCAAGCCAGATTACTTCATGCCCCTTTTCTTTTAGAAGAGTTGCAGCACTTCCTAATACAACAGGAAATAAATAACTCGGATTGCTAAACCACTGAAACTGCCTGTTCTGACTTAACAACGCGACTCCCTTCTCTGATTTTAAAGGAGGATATCCTATTAGAATTTTCATTTTATTAAGTGATGATTTGAAAGTTATTTAAATATATTTCTTGTCTATTTGTTAAAGAAATCTAAGAGAAATAAAAAAATAGGGTTTTTATACTAAAATTAAATTCCCCCAATCATGCTTTATAAACTTCATCATGGTGCCTGTATCTTTCAATAATAACTGTTTTATTTTGTTCATCTATTGAATACACAAGAACATAATTACCAATATGAACTCTCCAAAATCCTTGAAGTGGTTTTTTTAATGGCTTAAACATATAAGGATTTTCCTGAATTTGCTTTATTTTTTTACTAATATAAATTGAACTTACCTTATCTTTTTTAGCAAGTTTTTTAAGAATTATCTCGGTATCTTTTCTTACCTTAATTTTGTACATATTCAACCAACCCTAAAATGTTTATCCCAATCAAGTATCTCAACAGTTTTTTCATTCTGGGCTTTTAAAAGTTCATTAATAAATTCTGGCTTTAATTCAGGTTCTAACATCTCCTTTCCATACATTGTTAAGATAAGATTTATAGCTTCGCTTTTATCTCTTAAATTTTCTTTAGATTTAACTATGTTTAAAATTCTATTTGCATCCTCATTGATATTAACAATAGCTTTTACCATTTTTTATGTATTAATCTGATATTAATATAGTATTAATATCCATTTAAATACTTTTTGATTTAATGTATCTTTAATCCTTCTGGAAGTTTTCTATAGGCTCTGACTACGAATTTAAAAGGCGAATGTATGAGCCTTAATCTTATGCATGAGGCAAACATTCTTACAGGAGTTTTTTTTAAATTAATCCTGGAACCTGCTTCATCATGCCATAATGTTGGAATGGATTTTATCCTTGCTTTGCTTTCTTTTCTTAAGCAATACAACAAAGCGATATCAAAACCCCAATTGCTCGTTACTAATTTATTGAGATTTTTTTCTAGAATGTTTCTCTTAAATAATTTGGCTCCGCATTGGGTATCTTTAAATGGAAGAAGAAAAAGGCTCCTCACAAGCAAATTATATGCTCTGCTTATGAATCTTCTAAAAAAACTTTGCTTTGGCAGTATCACACTTTTTTTATGCCACCTATCTGCAATAATCCCGCCATAATTTCTAATATTCTTAATTAAATCATAAAATGCTTCTGGAGGAGTAGACATATCTGCATCAACAAATCCAATAAGTTCATTATTTCTTTTTAAGGCATCTTTAAATCCTTGGATTATTGCGAAACCCTTTCCACCCTGTTTAAAATTTAAATGCTTTATTTCTGAATATTTTTTTGAAATATCTTTCACAATTTCTTCTGTTCTGTCTTGTGTATTGTTTATAACAACCAAAATTTCAAAGTTTTTTATCTCTTTTTTCTTCTTTTTTTCCACAAAAAAACTTCCGTAACTTTCCAATGTCTTTCTTATCCTTTGCTCTTCATTATGTGCCGGAATTACTATTGAAATCATCTTTCTAATTTCTCTATTAACATTAAAAAGTTAATTGTATTATAATATCTCAATTAAGAAAGCATCAAAGAAGGGATTTTAAAAATATCTACCTTAAATATGATTAATCCGGCGATTATGACCAGAATTTGAAAGGCATTAATCAGATATACTACCTCTTTTTCATAAACTTTCTTGCTCGGTTTTATTTTCTTAAGAATATAAATTGCTAAATGCTCTAAACCATAAATTTTATCATAAGGCATTTCCAAACTTCCATCTTCATTAACTTTCGCAAAACTCTCTTTCTTTAATTTCCCCTTTATTTTTAAAATTGTCTCAATTACGTATGGAATAAAGAAGAAGATAGCAATTTTTTCAATATTTCCTAAAACTGCGATTATTGCAATTAATGCTCCTACAGAATAAGTAAGGATGTCCCCAGGAAAAACTTTTGCGGGGTGTTTGTTGAAGATATAAAATGCAATTAGGCCGGCAACCATTACTAATCCAATAATGCTCAACCACCTATCTCCTGTAATGTAAGTTACAAGAGATAAACTAAACAGAATTATAATTCCCTGGCTTGATTCTAATCCATTATATCCTGCAATAAAATTAAAAGTAGAACTTGCTCCTACAATGCCTACAGCAATTAATAATACAGGATAAATTAATTCCAAGTTGCTTCCGACACTGGTTTGCCCCGCATTTATTACAATAAGAGGGAGCGATGCAAATATTAAGAAGATTACTCTCAATGTCCTGTTAACTCCGATTTTCCATCCAAGAATGTCATCTGTGAAGCCGACAAAAGCAACTATTAATATAACAGCCAGAGAAGAAAAAATTTCCATTATGTCTTCGTAAGAGTTAAAATAAAAGGTTTTTATGGCAATGTAAGACAATATACCCATTATAAACCCCATCATAACACAAACCCCACCAGCTTCTGCTACTTCCTCTTTGGTTGTTTTATGCATGTCCTTTCCAGACAATCCTTCTTTCTTGGCTCTTTTTATCCAAAAAGGCAGAGAAAAAAATGCCACAAGAAATCCTAAAAAAAGAGGCACCAACAATAAAATTTGCATTTTAATATTCTCCTGGCATCACTTTTTCGAATTCTGGGGGAAATGCTGTACTTAAATAAGTAGAGTTTAATTTAATGTCCGAAGGGTAATTTATCTGCCATATCTTAATTGGCCCTTGAAACCCTTGGTAATATATGAAATCGCCCAAATCAAGCCCCTGTCTGGCAATATCATCAATTATTAAATTTGGTTCTGTGTGAACTAATTTGAAATAATCAGACTTTTCATTGAATAAGTAAAGTCTCGCGAGTTCTGTATGGACTACTCTTTCACTTAAATAAAATGCAGCTCCTTTCTTGTCAACACTCAACTGTCCATTCTGATAATCCACTTTAGGATATGTGAAAATTCCCGCGTCCAATCCTGTTTCAAAATCGTATAATTTGTCATTTATGTAAACATATCTTAAAGGCATTTGATATTGCTGCTGGTTGTAGACAAGGAAGACTATGGGTTGAAGTATCTCTTTCTTTGTGTTTTCTCTTAATGCAACTGCTGCAACTGCGGCCTTTCTCCTCGGTAATAAAATATCTTTTCCAGTATTATTTATAATGATGTCTTCATCAATTGCAGTCCCAATAGGATATACGTAAACTGTTTCATTGTTCGTTTCACGTGTTTGTGTTGTGTCTAAAAGAGCAGTCGGAATCCAAGCATAATGATCATAAGTTCCATCAGAACCAATGCTTGAAAACGCTCCATACTTTCCTATTTCTGTAGAATCAATCAAAAGATGTGTTCCATTGTGAGCGTATAAGAAATCCAATGCATCTCTCTCATCTTCTCCAGTAAGCACAAGCCTGCCCATAAAATGATTCCAATAACCAACAGCATTACCTCCATCTAAAATTGTTGCCCTTTCTCCAATGCTTTGAATCCAATATCCATAATCCCACCAATGTGCGAAAACAGCAGTTAGAGGAGTGTTGTCTCTAACCCAAGCCATTGCTTTCTGCCACTGCCATTGATAAGCTCCAGGAGCAAAATTTTCAGCCATGCTTTTATCATTCTGGTAATATGCCCAGGCAGTGAATATAGAAGCGATTAATATGATTAAAACTACAATTCCTATAAAAATTTTATTGCTTTCTTCTTTTTCATGGAGATATCTTTGGGAACTTTTTGTTAGTAAAAACGCAATTGCAATTGGGCTTACTGCCCCTAAAACCATCACAAGTCTTATTGCTCCTCTGGCAGCAACTATCATCATTGTAAGAATAATAAAATAAAAGACATATGAAAAATTAAATTCTTCAAATACAGAAGTTTTTTCTTCTTTGTATCTTTTATAATAAACATATCCGAAAGAACAAACAAAAGCAAGAACTCCTCCAAAATAAACCAGCAAACTAAGCCCGCTTTCTCCGTTAAGAACACTCCCTGCAGAATATTTGCTGAAGACCAAACCCAACAAAAAGATTATGTAACTTAAGGTTAAAATTATTTTTTCTTTTTTAACGAGGGGGTTTATCATGTGATAGAATAAATAAACTGAACCGATAAAAAACAGCCAGAAATACAACGGAATGCTGAACACTACTGGACCGAATTCATTCATCCAATCATTCATAAAATAAGGCTGCTTATTCTCTGCGACAGTTACTCCAAATCTGCTTGGAATAAAGGGTTGTACTGAATGAGATATCACATCTTTAACTATGTTTGGAATAAAAGAAATTCCAAAAACTACAGAAGCTAATACCCCTAAAACAAGAACAGCAATTATAACAGAGATAACTGGCTTAGGAAGATTAATCTTCTTTGTTTTTTCGTCTAAATTGAATATTTTCTTTTTAAATATTAAAAAATCAACTAATAAAATAAAAAACATCATGAAAGCCAATCCAGTAGAACTCGAGGTCGCTAAGCTTTCAAAAGTATATCTTGTTGAAGAAGGGATCATAACAAGAACAGATGAAACAAGCCACACAGAATAGAAGAGGAATTTTTTCCCGTCAATTTTTCCAAGCAGGAATGCGAATAAAACAGCGCCAGCAATTGCCAAAAAAACAAAAGTTACTCCTCCCCAAATCAACCCTAGTGCAGCAGTAAAAATTCCTGCTGATATACTACAGATTATTCCTTTCTTCAATTTTTCAGCAGTATATGCTTCTAAGAAAAGATAAAACGCTCCAAAAAGAAAAAAGAAACCAACAGATTCTTTTTCTGGAATTCCTGCAATTGACCTTGAAAGCAGAGAAGGAACTAAAACAAATAAGAGAGTAGCAATCAGTGCAATTATGTTTGCTGTTTTTTTGCTTTCTTTGTAGAACAGTTTACGGCTAAACAAGAAAAAAGCAATTCCAGTAAAGACAGCCATCACCACAGGAAAGATTATTGAAGCATAGGTAATAGTAATCTCTTTATCAAAAAATGCTAAGAACTTGTAAAGATAAGCCATCATATAAGAAAGCAGTTTCATCTCTCCAGCAGTATTTACAGGAATACATGCGTTTCCAGAACAAATGTCTGATAATGGGACATACCTCATAGCATCTAAAATGAATAACTTTCCGTGTTCTGCTATATATTTCGCCCAACGCAGGAACAAGAAAGGATCTAAGTCTGGACCGAGAGTCCAAGTTCCTGTTGCGATATCTTTCAATCTCGGAATATTCCTTGTTCTGATATAAACGCTGATAAAAAGAATAATAGACAAGATAGCATAATAAATCCAATTTCCGCCCTTTTTGAATAAGTCGGCTATCTTTTTTTTTCTTTTTTCTATTTCTTCACTAGAGACTGATTCTACTTTTTCTAAACCAACAGCACCTATTTCTTCCACCACTGTAAAAATGAGAACTAAAAACTCTATTTAAATATTTCTTTAGTATCCTCTTTATTCATCTTTTCACATCTATCTCTCTAATATCTAATTTGTCTATGAAGATAATGAAATAATAACTGAAAAAGAAAATTAATGTTTTGCTAATTCTTTAAATAAGATTTCATCTTCTTTGAACACTATCTCTTTAGCAACCTTTACAAGTTCTAATAACTTTTGATCATTTTTAGAGATTACATAAACTTCTTTGATAGTAAGTTTATATTTGTCATTTTGTTTTTTCTTTTCCATTTTATTCGTCTCCGAGCATTAAATTTAATGCAGTTTTATTTAAATAATTTTCCACATCTTTCTCATTTATATGAATGCATTTATTTTCAAGCTACTTCTCTTTTATTAAAAGGTATGATTATATATGATAATATAGTTATAATTCAGTACTTATCTTTTTTCTTTTCTAAAGATTTCAGCATTTTCAATACAGATTTATCTACAAAAGACTTAACACTCGGGAAATCAAACCTGTTTTCTCCTTTTTCAATGAATTTTTTTATTTTTTCAAGCAATTCTTCATCTATTTTTACTTCTGTCATTACATCCACGGCGAGGATACCCAGACTTTTAAGTTTGGTGAGGAATCGCCGTCCTCAAAATTTAATTTACCTTCTGAATTAATATGAAAAGCCGAGATACTCGGCTCTTCGAAACTAAAATCAAAGTTAGCATGAGCTCTCTTTCTCGTCGCTGACTTAGGAGATAAAAAATGGATTTGAAATCCAGAAAACATAGCTTCGGACAAAATGCTTTCCATTTTGTCTGGAAAATTAAATATGCAATGGATCCCTTCAAGTTTTATGGGCTCAGAATGGATTGTGAATTTTTCATCAGGCAGGTTGCTTACAGGCAAAAATGTAAGATCTATGAGTTGCACATCGCTGTTAACCACATCCATTTGTTTGTTGAACTTCCAACCACTATGAGTGTCAGCAAAGCTCTTCAGTTGTTCAAAGGCTACAGCGCTTTCAACTTGATGAGGAAACATCCTTGGCTCAGACGATATTTTAGACATGGACATTTCTGGAGCCCTGGGAAATTCTTTAGGAGTGTTGGGAATACAACTAGTGAAGCTGTTGACCACTATATTAAATCTTCTCAACCTTGGGTTTCTTTGTGATAACATTTTATATTGAATAACTCGGGCTTTAGCCCGAGTGTTGTTTATTTTTTATTCTCCTCAAACCATTTTTTCATCTCGTCAGTTAAACCAGACATGAATGACCTTTCTGCTACATGAAGAATTGCTTTCTTAGCGAAAAGTTCATCTTCAACCTTATTTCCGCTTATCCATATTAATCCATTCTGTCCGACAGTTATTCTGCATTTTGTCTCGTCTTTTATTAAAGATATCATGCTTCCCTCTTTTCCAATAACTCTTGGGACCCTGTTGGGATTTATTGTTATTATTATTCCTCTGTCTAATCTTCCAAGTCCTTTCAATTTAACAGTTAAGTCTATTCCTCTCTTGTTTATTGAATTTATTTTTGCAACAAGCATATCTCCTATCATGAAAACTTCTTCCAAGTCATCTTTATTAACATATCTTGGAACTTCCATTAAAGAAAGAAATGCGCCATCAGCAGTGTTTATATCCACTACCCACCCGTTGAATGTTACATTTTCGACCTTCCCTATTAC
>CAYHEN010000021.1:0-11820 GCA_964355745.1 Candidatus Woesearchaeota archaeon | reverse complement strand
TCTTTCTGCTGTTTCAATCAGCATTGCAAAAACAGTTTCCTGCATTGAATAACATAAGTCTTCTTTTGGATACTTTTTGCTGTCAAATTTCTGTTTTAAATTAGTAAGAATTCCTGAAACAGAAATGTCCATTCCCTTAACAACATAAGGAAGCCAGATATAATTTTTGCTTTCTTCTGCAAGTTTCTGAATAACTGGACCCCCGGGAAACCCAATATTCATCATTCGTGCAAATGTATCAATAAAATTTCCTATTCCTATATCTAAAGTTTCTCCAAAAATTCTGTATTTTCCTGACGAGTAAGCAATTATTTGCGTGTTTGCTCCAGAAACATAAAGCATTACTGCATCTTCAGCATGTGTAAGCTTTCCTATTTCTAAATGTGCTATGCAATGATTAACAGGAATAATCGGCTTTTTCAACTTCAATGCAAGTTCTTTTGCGAATTTCAATCCTTCCAGCAAGCAGGGAGCTAAACCTGGCCCCTGAGAAAAGGCAATGGCATCGATATTCTCTTCATTAATTCCTGCTTGATTCAATGCATCAGAATAAATTTGTTCTTTTATTTCTCTATGATGTTTTGCAGCATCTTTTGGAATTATTCCGCCTTTTTCTGTAGTATAAACATTTTTGACATTTGCTATTACTTTCTCATTTTTCACCACTCCAATCCCAAAAGTATGTGCTGTTGACTCAACCCCTAAGACAATTGTCATATATTTCAAAATAAATATATCTTTATAAAGAATTCTCATTAAATAATCCCATGACATTTCCAAAGAGATTAGCTCCTCTTGTTTTATGTGCAGCATTATTTTTTCCTCCAAGAGCAAATGCAGACATTAATTTATTTCCTCCAAATCCAATAGAGGATATTTTAATGACTGATTCAGATGAATATAAAACAAAAATAATATTTCCTGAGAATTTAGATGAGGATATCTTACAAAAACCTCTGAAAGAAGTCTGGCAGGAATACTCTCCTTATATATCAATATCAAAAACTCTGCCATTATTTTCTCTTGATTGGAGAATAAAAAATTCAGAAGATTTCAAAATATTTGTACAACATGCTCCAACAGATGGTATAAAGAGAGAAATTAAAAGAATACATGAAGGAAAAGATATTACTGATAAAATTTTATCTCTTTCTTTTATTGGAAGTGGTTTATTGGATTTCCCAGAAATAAAAGGTAATGATTCAGAAGAGAGTAATGGAAACTTTATGCAATATAAAGGAAAACTAGAAGCGTTTCTAACCTCTCCAATGATTAATGAATATTTTAGTGATGGAAATCGGCTTTATTTTACAGGAGGATTAGAAACAAGAGGTTTAATTGACTCAAATAAAGTAGAGAGCATTTCTTCATTAGCTAATTTTCCTCCAACAGATTATCGTTTTTTTGGGGATGTTTATATTGTTGCAAAAAGCCCTTGGAGCGAACAATTTGTAATAATAAGGACAGGACTTGATAATTTGCTCAATAATGATAAAAAAGATTTCCATTTTTCAACAACATTTGAATTTCCTTCGATATTCTATCAAAAAAGAGGATTTGAAAATTTCAAACTATCTCCTTATCTTTCTCTCTATGCAAGACTGCCTTTAACAAGCGGACAGGTAAATACAGCAGCAGGAGAGGTTGGATTGAAACTTTCAGGAGAAACTGACAAAGCAATAGTATTATATGCAAAAGGAGAATTAAATAACGGATTTTGCACTTTTTCAAGCGGTTTAAAATTAAATTTATAAACGCCAATTTTTTACAAATCAATCTAAAATGAAAAATATATGGGTAGTTTGTGGTTTGAATTCTTCAAGAAGTCAAGTAATAGAAGAATTTTTCAGAAATAAATACCAAAATTCACAAATAAACATTAAATCTGCAGGGTTAGATGTTTGTATACTAAGGGAAGATGACAAAAGAACTCTTTTCACTGAACAAATGGCGAGAGAAGCATCTTTAGTGTTTGTATCAGACCATGATAAACTCTACAGAGTAAGGTACAATTTATTAAAAAATGATAACAGACATGTTGGAAAAATCCATTTGCTTAGAATTCCGGATGTTTTCCACACACATAAGAATGCTTATCTTATAGGTAATGGATTAAATTATGAGGAACATATGCAAAAAATTGAAAACAATCACGAATTCAGAGAATTAATCGGATATGTGAAAGCTTTAAGTCCAAAAGAAGCCTCTGCACTAACAGAAACCATTTACATAAAGGAATTATACACTGCTCATTTGCCTCCAAACATGAGACAGGATAAAAAATATCCTTTTGAATTGCTTTATAAAACTCTTGAATTCAGACTTCCTTGGGTATCTCAATTAATTGAAAATACAAAACCACAAAATTAATTAAATAAAAAATAAAAAACATTCAGAGGATTATCTCCTTCTCTTTCTCTTCACAGGCTTTTTAGCTTTCTTAGCCTTTTTCTTTCTCTTTCCACCCCTAGACATCTTTGCTTCGCAGACATTCCCCTTTCCATCTACATAGTATAGAAATCCGGGTTTTCTGTGAATGACATTTTTCTTAACAATTGTTCCCATTTTTCACCTCCTTTCAGTTCTCCTCAAGAGAACTGTAAAAACTTCCAGTTTTTTCTTGTCCTCTTTAATGATATATTTTAGACAGTTTAATATTTAAATGTTTCTAATTCTCGTCGGAATATGCTATTTTTCAATAATTTTTTATATTGACTGCTGATTGGAATCTCCACCAACCCATAAGATTCTTTCTTGGGAGAAATACAAAAAACAAAATGGTTGACAATTTTCAAATCAACAACCCTATTTCTCTTATCAAGCCAGATAGCAACAAAAGGGTAAAAAACAAACATAGAATGTATTCTTATTTTCTGTTTTTTCTTGAAGTTAAACAAAAGAATTTTTGCACTCTCACGACGGGAAAACATCAGACCAACAAGCTTTTGCAGAACATTGCAATCTTTAGCAATTATTTTTATTCTCTTTCTTTTATAATGAATAATAATTTCCTTTTTCATTTTTTCTCTTTTTATATTCCGTATAAACTTTATTAACTGTTCTGTCTGTAACAAAATTATGGTGTATAAACCCACCCCCAAAACATTTTGGAATATGCATCAGTTCATGAATTACAACCTTAATTTTTTCTTCATCATCCAATTTATCAAATCTCTCTGAAAGAAATTCAAGAACATAAACTGCCTTTATGCCTATTGCTTTTTGCATTATCTTGTTTAACGCATGGCATCTTGCAATTGTTCCTCTGGAGCTTGTTCCCCAACTTCTGTAGCATTTCACATTAGACAAGTCTATATGGGGAAAAAGCATTCTTGATATTTCTTCTGCTACCTTTTGCAAATCTTCTGCAAATTCATATCGCATAATAAAGACAACCAAAGTTTTCTTTATCAAACTTTCTTTTTTATTCAAAGAAGCAGTGTTTAAAATTTTATCTGTTCTCTGGAGTTCTATACGGTCTTCCGAGAGCATGATAAATTTGCTCTTCACTGCGACCAGCAATTCTTCTTCCGTTTCTGTTGAATAATCCATGCTGGCTTAATTTCATTCCTTTTCTTTTTGCAACCATTCTCAACCCAATACCTGCTCCAAATTCACTCGAATAAGCCAGCAATGTCGCTCCCCATTCTTCTCTGCTTGTATAATACAATTCTACCTTAACTCCCTTAACTCTGAATGTTGCTCTTTTTTCTCCTCCCTGAACAAATCTTCCTTCTTTTTTTAATACCTCCTCAATTTTATCTTTATCTCTTTCAGTTTTAGGAATTAAGGCAATGTCAATATCAACAGGATTTTTCACTTTTCTTCTTATGCTTCCCACAATTTTTATTTTTGAGCAAAAAGGCTTAATTCTCTTGACAGTTGAATTCGCAAGATTTATAACAACACTGCCTTTTCTCGTAGTTACAATTTTTCCTTTTTTCAAAACCCGCCTCTCTTTCATTAGTAAATAAATATCTTTTAACTTATAAATTTTAACTTCTATCTCCCTGTCACAATCTCCAAAGCATCTCTGTGTTTCAATTTGTAATCTCTGCCCAAGATTTTCTTTGTTCTTGCATCAATTGCTCTTATGAAATTCTTTCCAAAATCAGTATGCAGGAAATAAGCAAAATCTAATGCGGTCGAATCTGGGGGCAAAAGAAAACAATCTGGGAGAATTCTTCCTTTGCTATCAGCAAGTTTATGAGCCCCAGCCGGAAATATTGCAATATACTTTAACAAATTAAAAACTGCGTAATTTAAAATCTCCTGAATCCCTGTTCCTGTTTCAAATTCATCTAAAACCCCTTTTTTAATTTTATCTAATGCTTCTTTTTGTTTTTCATTTACCTTGTTTCCTACTTCAAAATTTCTTTCTCCTGGAATATAATTAATAATATTATGTTTCGTAGCTTCTCTTAATGCTAACTCTGAATCAGCAGAACAGGGAATCATTATCCTGTCTGGAAATTTCTTCTTTAATTTCTCGTAATTATTTTTTCCTTCAGGAGTATCAATCTTATTCGCAGCAATAATCATGGGCTTGCTCTGCTTTCTCAACTCAGAAGAGAACCTCAAAAGTTCATTTTCATTCCATGTGCTTGGCCTTGAAGAAAGATTTAATTTTGATAATGCTGATTTAACATGTTCTTCCTTAACTTTCAACCCAGAAAATTGGTTTGCAACTGCAGAAGAAAAATTATCTTCCTCTAATTCTGCTTTTCTTGCAAAACCTTTCCATACTTTCATTAAAATTCCTAAAAACCATTTGTCTAATTCTTCTTCCAGAAAGATAATATCTTTTGAGACATCATAATTTTCTGTAGGCTTGCCACTTTCATCAATTGTCCCTGAAGTATCTACAATGTGAATAAAAACATCTGCCTGCCTCAAATCATCCAAAAATTGATTTCCTAAACCTTTTCCTTCGCTTGCTCCTGGAACCAACCCAGCCACATCTATTAAATCAATAGGAACAAATCTCTTGTGATTAATGCAAAATCCGTGATTTGGCTGGCACTGAACGCCAAACTCCTTGTCTATGCAGTCAACCTTGACATATCCAACTCCATGATTTGGCTTTATTGTAGTGAAAGGGTACGAAGCAATTTCAACTTCTGCCGAAGTTGCTGCTTTGAAAAAAGTGCTTTTTCCTACAGAAGGTTTTCCAACAAGTCCTATTAACATATCAATACTCAAAATAAAGATTATTTAAAGTTATTTCATTCGCTTTTCTTAGCCGTCTTTAGTTTTATTGTTAATGCGACTATTACTATAAAAACAATTAAAATTCCAATCACTAAAAAGAAAGATATTAATCTAAGTATATTCTCCCCCTCTTTTTCATTATAATTTTAATGTTCAAATATTTATAAATCTCGTTAGAATACCTTTAAAAAGCAATTCTTTCTTAGAGGAAAATGGAATTCAAACAAAGAAAAGGATTCAGAAATGTCATTCCGGCAATTGCTTTAACCTTAGCATCTTTTTTAGCAGGAAATAAAGCATCAGCAGAAGAGATTAAAGTTGAAAATAAAACAGAGCCATTTTCTCTGGAAACAACACTTATTGCAAATGAAGAAGATGCAACAGGTAATCTTAATGGTAATGTGGAATTTGCAGGGGAATATAATTTTGATGATGGATACAAGGTTCTTGGAGATTTAAGAATTGAGAATGGAAAGCCGACAAAGACAGTTTTAGCAGCAGGGAATGATAAATTTTATGCGGGAACAAAATGGCAGGACCTTTCTAACGAAACAACTCTTCTTGAAAATGCAAATCTCTTCAAACTTGAAGCAGGAATTAGAAATATAGCTGATTTTCTTGATATCTCCTCTTTTTTAGCATATACCTCAATACCAAATATGAGGACAAGATGGAGGGGATATGTGGATTATTTGGGAGAGGAAGCAGAGTCTTATTATGAGACCCCTTTGCAACTTTATACCTTGGGAGTAGATGTAAAGCTAAAACATAAATTTAAGATAAAAGAATCTGATTTAACTCCTTGGTTTTCAGCAAAAGGAATTTTGAACACTGCTTCAGCCGAGATAAGAAATTCTTATCTTGGAGATACTTCTGATATTGATGATGATTATGATGACAATTCTTTTGCATGGGCTTTCAATCATTTTAATCTTGGTTTAGGAGGAGAATTAAGCACAAGAAATTTTGATTTGGCTTTGGAAAATTATGCTGATGGAAATTACTATCCAATATTGTTAGGAACAGAACATAAAATAAAAGCCAGTCTTCATGACAAGGATAAAAGAAGTTATTTGGGATATGCATATACAATAAATCCTCATTTCAACTGGCTTGGATGGCCTGCAACATTTGATTCAGAATCAGAAATTAACTTTAAACTGAATCTTTCTTCAGGATTATATCTTAAAGGAATAGGAAGCAGAAATCATTCTACCTTAGAGAATAATCTAATAGCAGTTCTTGGTTATTCTGACAAAGGAGGAAACAATGCAGAATTATTCTATAATTTACAGGACAAAATGATTGGAATTTCTATCTCCAATAAAGAGCTTGGAAGCAGAAAAGACAGATATTCAGACAGGGATTTTGCGGAAATGTCTCCGTCTTCCTATGATATAGATTCCCCAATACCATGGGATGCAGGAAATGTTGAAAGAATACACAATATCTATGGAGAGAATGTATCTGATGTTATTAATTATATAAAAAGCAGGTCTGGAGGAAATTATTATGTCGCAATGGCAGAGCTATCTAAATATGCTTCTTATTTTAGATGGAAAGACTATAAAGGAACTTTTTCTCCTGAAAAAACCCATGATACAGGATATGGTGTTTGCAGAGATACTAACGGAAGACTTTATCCTACTGTAATTAATGGAGTTCTTCAAAGCCAAGGATACAAGAGCTGGGGAAGAGAACTTTGGGGTCCTTATATAGGACATGCTGTAACAATAATAAAAAAGCCAAATAACAGATACGACCTTATGGATTATGAGAATATTTATTTTTTAAATGCAAAAACAGAATGGGAAGCGGTAGAAGAAGCCTATCCTGGAATACATGCATATGGCGGGGGAGAGCACTCAGAGAGTGCGCAAAGAGTCATAGACGCATTGGAAGAAAGCGTCTGGAGATAAAGATAATAAGAATCATATAAATATTTAAGAATTGTATTTTTGATTCTTTTTTTATGGGAATTGGAAAAATAGAAAGATTAGCGAATAAACTTGAGTCTGCCATTAATTTATATAACTCTGAAGATGAAGAATCTATTTCATATCTCATCCCTTCTTTAAGAGAAGCCTCAAAAGAAGTTTTTGACTATATTAAAGCAAAAAAAAGAGACACATCAGAAGTCTCTAGGAAGATTGAAAAAAGGGGGGCATATCTAATAGAAGCTTCTGAATATATTGAAGCAAATAAAAAATATCTAACAGATGTATTAAAGGCATTAAATGATTTAGCAATAAAAGGCAGAAATAAAATCTGGACAGACCACACTTTTATAGTTAAATACATTGCCAAAAGATATGCCAGGATACATCATCCACAAATACCCTACAAGGATATTTATCAAGAAGGAAATATAGGGCTTCTTAGAGCAATAGAAAGATATGACCCAAATAAAAAAGGGAGAGGTAATTTCGAAACATTTACACATCGTCGTATTGATAATAGTATAAAAAGAAGTATTGATACAAGATTGAGACGTATAGGACTTCCTCCAGAGTCTACAGATGATTATAGAAAAGAAATAGAATACTTTTCAGGACTTTTCCGGGAGAAATTTAAAAGAAAACCGAGCGATGAAGAATTAGCAGCTTTTTCTGGAAAAACATTGAGACGTATAAAAGATTTGAAATGGAGAAAATATGCTCTACAGGATATGAAATCCTTAGATGAGCCTGCAAGAAATTACGACGGAAAAAAAACACTCTTGGATTTTATAAATGATGGTAATTCATTAGAAGATGAAGTTATCAATCAGATAATTTCTCAGGAATTAATTGAATGTATAAAGAGATTACCATGCAGAGACCAGAGAATATTAATGGGGAGGCTTGAAGGAAAATCCCAGACAGAAATAGGTTTTGTTGAGAAAAATCTGACAAGGCAGAGAATACAACAAATAGAAAAAAGGGCAATAAAAAAACTTGAAAGCAGGATAGAATTTCAAAGATTAAAAGCTTAGTTAAGATTTAAAAGATTAATAAGAAATTTTAAATATACTAAATCTGTTGGTTTATTGTTAATAAAATCATGAACCTGTAGCTCAGCTTGGTTAGAGCACTGCTCTTATATGAGTGTAATTCGTTAGGATTGCATCGAGTTTAGATTGTCTAAGAAAGGCAGGGGTCCACGGTTCAAATCCGTGCAGGTTCATTTTATGCTATTGAAAATAGCACTTAATAAATTGAGATTTGAACTTCAAATCCTGAGCAATTTTGCGAGAGAGTCGGTTTAATCCAGTGACGAGCAGAATCGCGAGTTTGCAGGTTCATTATGAAAATATTGCTCTAAACTATCCTTAAGAGAGAATCTCTTAATTTTCTTAATGCTTTTTTCTTAATTAATCTAATTCCCTCCTTCGTAAGAGAAAGTTCTTCTCCTATCTCTTCTAAAGTATGACAACTATATCCATTTAATCCAAATTTTTTTTCAATTATTTCTCTTTCCCTTTCATCAAGAACTCTATTAACTATATTTCGAGTTTCTGTAATAAATGAATCATAAACAAATCTTTTTTCAGGGTTTTCTCTTTCATCTATAAAAAAACCAGAATCAGGATTCTGTTCAAATATAGAATCTAAAGAAACTACATCCTCCATTAATCTAACTTGGGATAGTGTTTCATATGAAACTTCAATATAATCTGAAATCTCTTTTAAATTTGGTTCATGATGATTTTGAGAAGACAATTTCTCTTCAGCTTCTTTCATCCTATCAATTAAAGTACTTTTATTAACTGGCAATCTTATATTTCTAGATTGTTCATGAATTGCTCTTCTAATTGTTTGTTTTATCCACCAAACAAAATAAGTACAGGGGTTAAATCCCTTCCTATAATCAAATTTTTCGGCAGATTTTATAAGCCCAATATTTCCTTCTTGTATTAAATCAGATAAACGTAATCCTCTTCCAGTAAATTTTCTTGCTATTGTAATAACATAACGCAAATTAGCATTTACCATCTTATTAATAGCTTTTCTATCTCCTGTAAGGATCCTCTTTCCTAATTCCTTTTCTTCTTCTGTTGTTAAAAGGGGGTATTTTCTTACTTCTATAAGATATTGCTTCAAGGAATAATCTTCTGATTCTAACATAACAAAAGAACTTTAAATTTGTTTAAAAGGATTTTTATACTTGAGTAAAACTTTAAAAACTAAATTTTTCTTGGATGTATAATTGCCCCGTTAGTCTAGAGGCCAAGGATTCAGCCCTTTCATCGAGCGAGTTCGCGATAAGAACCGAGGTTCCTAATACTTCCTATTATTGTCAATCGAGCGAGCTCAGGAGACAGGCTGCGACCCGGGTTCAAATCCCGGACGGGGCATTTCACAATCCAACATTAATTTTCTTACATAATCTAAATCTTCCTGAGAATCTATGTCTAAAGAAGACTCGTGATGCTTCGTTTCGATTACCTTTAAGTCAATATCCAAATAATATGCAGCCATTTTTTCAAGTTCACTTATGCTTAACTTTTTACTTTTCAGGAGATGAGAAGTAACAAAATATCTTACTAATTTAGAAAAGATTTCCATAAGAGGCATTTCTTTTCTTAAATCTCTTACAAGATTTCTTCTAACAACAGGACTTGATAATTTTCTATTTCTATATAATATATCCACAATCCTGTTTAATTTGTTCAGGTTGAGTTTTTCAGGATTTCCCAAAAAAACATTAGCCCACCTGTAATTTCCTTCTTTAAGAGAAAAGTATTTACGGTCCTGCATTTCATATCCTGTAAGATATTTTTGTTCTATAACAGAAACAAATAATCCATTATCATAGCTTAAACAGTTACCAATAAACTCATCTATATGTTCACTTTTTATTAAAGGAATGTCACAACTTAAAAAAACAGCGTGTCCTTCTGAATTTGATTCATAATACCCTTTCTGCGCATTCTTAACAACACTGTCGCTGTCTTCAATAATACAACAGCCAGATAACTCTTTTTCTAATCTTGATTTAATTCCAACAACAAAAACCCTGTCAATATACCTTGAACCTTTACAGGCATTGATAACATATTGAACTATTGGTTGCCCGTCAATTTTAAATAAAGGCTTATAATTTTCTTCTCCAATAAAGTAGTGTTCTTTAGGATATGCTCTTCTCAAGATTGCTATTTGTTTCTCTATTTCATCTTTTTTAGGAGTATCTTTTCCTGCAAGGATTATAACATTCATAGTAGCAACCACATTTATGAGGTTATTTAAATTTATATATTCATAAAAGAAATTTCTGAATTAGCCATCTTTTTATAGAAAAGATAATCTGGTATTTTTTCTTTTGGAGTAATCAATATTTTTGCAAGTCCTTCCCAAAGAAAAAACCATCCTGCTGGCTGGACGAGAGTCGCCAAAAGATGCAGGAAAAAAGAACTGGGGGTTGTAAAGAAAAATGCGGAAACAATCATCATCACAGAACCAAGAACAACCCAAAAAATTCCATTCAGCTTAAGTTTTCTTATTTCTTTTTTCTTTTCTTTAGTATGTTTTTTGAAATGTTCTTTCAGCCTCCTCTTTATCTTTATCTCCTCTTTCAAATTTCTTTTTTTTCTTGGAATGAAAAGCTTTAATTCAATTTTCTTTTTGTCAATTGATGCTTTTTTGCATTCAAGCAAAAAATCTCCAGATAAGGCTTTTTGTGAAAATGTTCTTGGATCAAAATCAGAAAAAATATCTTCATAAGAATTCAAAATCAAAGGAATTTCTTCTTTAAATTCAGAATTCAAAAACTTCTTCTTCATATATCCAAATATGATCGATAATTTATAAGATTATCTAATCCAAATTCTTAACCATATATGTATTTTCTAATTCATATCCTAAATTTCTGTAATATCCTCTAAGTTTTTTCATAGAAAAAATTTTAATATTATCACAATATTTTAGTCATATATGTGTTCTCAAGGTTATAACCTAATCTTTGATAATATTCTCTAACCCCTATTCCTGAAATAACAGAAATCTTTTTTGTTTTTTCTTTTTTAGCAATTTTCTCTGCTTCTTTCATCAGCATTCTTCCAAACCCTTTATGCTGGCTAGCGTTGGAATTCTTCTCGTTCAATTTCAAAGATTGTCCGTAAATATGAAGTTCCCTTACAATTGCCGAGCGATGTTCACGATAAGAACCAGGGGTTCTTAATACCTCCGATAAATATTGAGATTGAGTGAGCTCGCGAGTTTTATCTCTAACAATTCTCAATCTAAGCAAACCAAACAAAATATCATCTTTATTCACAATTTCCAAAAAATACTCTTTTCCTTCTGATGCAGAATATTTTGTTATTTTTAATTCAAGATTTTCGTCTATTTTTTTATCTCTTTCTAGTGCAAAACCAATCTCCCTAAATCTTATTTCCTTAATCTTATATTCCTCTTCTCTAAATTCTTTCTCAACATCTTTTCTTAAATCGATTCTCGTTGTTCCTGCAATTAGATATTCTGGTGGGATCTCTCTCATAATTCTCATAACTCTGCAATATCTCGGAACAATTTTCAGCATTTTTATCAAAAGTTTTTCAATCTGCTCTTTGTTGTATGGCTGATAATTTTTTTTCCAATATTCTTCCTCTAATTTCGCTCCTTTGATAAC
>CAYHEN010000020.1:0-12808 GCA_964355745.1 Candidatus Woesearchaeota archaeon | reverse complement strand
TAATGAAATATATCAAGCGCCATTAGTTAACCGGCAGAATGAAACCTTCCCAAGGTTTAGAACCGGGTTCAATTCCCGGATGGCGCATATTTCCCCTACCAAAATTATTTAAACAGAATTTCATATATCGTTTTATAGATTTTTAAAATGTTTAAGAAAAAAGAATGTCCGAGATGTGGAACAAAAATAGATAGAAGATATAGCTTTTGCCCTAATTGCGGAAATAGATTTGATTTAAATCAGGAAGAGAGTGATGATTGGGAGATGTTAGGAAAAGATGATTTCTTTTCTTTAAACCAAGTAAAACTTCCATTTGGATTTAATACGATATTCAATTCTCTAATGAAAAATATGAGCAAAGAACTAAACGAGCAATTAAGCAAGAATCATTTCCAGCAAAAGAACAATAATTCAGAAAAGATAAAAAAAGATGGAATAAGCATAAGCATTTCTACTTTTGGAAATGGTCCGCCAAAAATAAAGGTTACGCAATTGGGGAATAAGCCAAAATTAGAAATTAAAGAAGAAAAAGAAAAGTTCAAGCCAAACACATTTACAAAAGAAAAGATAAAGAAATTTGCGGGTTTAGAAAGAAAAGAACCAAAGACAAACATAAGAAGACTATCAAACAAAATGATATATGAAATTGAAATGCCTGGAGTTAAATCTCTTGATGACATATCAATTACAAAATTAGAGAATAGCATAGAAATAAAGGCTATTTCAAAAAACAAAGCTTATACAAAAATAATTCCGATAAATCTTCCAATAACAGATTGTGATTTATCAGAAGGAAAATTAATTCTTGAACTAAGAGTTGTATAGACAATTCTCAATAAATTTTATAAAGAAAAAGAGCATTATTTTGATATGCAAATTCCTCTTACTATTTCTATACAACTTGCAGAAGAAGTTGGCTGGCATATTGGCGATGGAAGTATGAACTTCTATAAAAATAGAGAAAAATTAAGGGGATTTTATCAGCTTAGGGGGCATATTGAAGATGACAAAGAACATTATGAAAAGAGAATTAAACCCCTATTTGAAAAATTATTTGATATAAAATTGAAAATAAGGGAAATGCCTTCTACAAGAGTTATTGGTTTTCAGATATGGAATAATGATTTAATAAATTTCAAGAAGAATCTTGGACTTCCCTTAGGGAATAAATATGATATAGATATATCTAAAGTTTTCTTATCAAAAGATAACTTAAAGAGAGCAATTATCAGAGGGATTTTTGACACAGATGGGGGAATCTATCTAGAAAAGAAAAACAGAAGATTATATCCAAGATTATACATCACGACTGTTTCATTTAAATTATCACAACAATTATTAGAAATTTTTAATGAAATAAAGATTCGTGCTACAAGATACTCTCAATTATATAATAAAAAATTTAATAGAAGGAGAAGTTATATTATAACGGTTAGAGGAGTAAAAATGTTCCATAAATTTATGAGGCTGATTTCCCCAAAGAATCCGAAACATATTAAAAAATATCAATTTTTTCTGAACTCGCAAAACTTATAAATAGTTTTGTTTTCCAAATTCCAGATGAGCCTGTAGCTCAGCTTGGTTTAGAGCACTGCATTTTGTTGTGGGATAAAACCTACACAGAAGGTGATTCTGATAGGATTAAGATAAGTAAATCTTACCTTAACCTCAGCCAGGCAGGGGTCCACGGTTCAAATCCGTGCAGGCTCATTTTTATTCTGTTGAAAAACAGAATTAATCATTGGCAGATTTGATTAAACGGTTTTAAACAAGAGGAAAATTAGCAAGAAAACAGCGGTTGTCTTGCTTCAAATCCCGAGCGATTTTGCGAGAGAGGCAGTTAATCCAGTGACGAGCAGTGTCGCGAGTTTGCAGGCTCATTATCAGCAATATTTAAAAATTCTCCATTCTTAATTTATTTATGAAAAGAAAGGGGCTGACAATAAAAGTTAATTTATCTAATAGGTGGCTATATACTTTAATTGTAATTGGAATTTTAACAATTATTGGTGTTGGAGTTTATGCTTTTGGCACAACTTCTCCATCGACATTTGGACATAGTGTCGGAGAATTGGATTTTACAGGAGGATTCACTGTTCCTTCTGGAGATGTAAAAATTACTTCTGGAAAAATAACTGCCCCCCAATTATGTATTGGAACTGATTGTAAAACTGCTTGGCCTATTTCAGGGGGATTATACGGGTATTGTGTATGGAATTTTCAAAATCCTTCAAATTCGTGTCAAGATGCTCAGGTTAGAGAGCCAGCATATTGTTATAATGAAGTATGTTTTTGTAGATCTGGATACACTAATATTATAACTGGGCAAGGAGGCTCAAGTGATAGATATTATTATTATTCCTGCATAAAGAATTAGTTCTTACCGATTAACAATTATATGTTTATATCCTAAACTCCAATATAAGTCTAATTCCCTAGAGATTTATTTTCAAACCCCAATCTTTAAAAACCAATTTTCTTTAAAAATAACATGACACATGGAATGTATCATTATATAAAACAGGCTTGGAAAAAACCAGACAAGGAAACATTAAGAAAGCGAATGATAGAATGGAGAAAAGGAGAAGTCTTCACAAGAGTTGACAAGCCATTGAGATTAGACAAAGCAAGAGCTCTCGGTTATGAAGACAAGAAAGGAGTTGTTATAATAAGAGTAAGAATCAGGAGAGGAGGACACAAGAGAAGCCGTCCAAACAAAGGAAGAAGAAGTAAGAGGATGCATACGAGAAAAACTCTCAAGATGAATTACAAATGGATTGCAGAACAAAGAACACAGAGAAAATACAAAAATCTTGAAGTGCTCAATTCTTACCCAATAGGAAAAGATGGGATGAATTATTTCTATGAAGTTATATTGGTTGATCCTTCTAGGAAAGAAATACAAAATGATAAAAAACTTAAGTGGCTCGCAAGAGGAAAAAGCAAAAAAAGAGCGATGAGGGGGCTTACATCTTCTGCTAAAAAATCGAGAAGACTTAGACATCGTTCAAGAAGAAAAAAACAAGAGAACATAAGAAAAAGCATGGCTAAGTAAATTAAAGAAAATTATTTAAACGATATTATATTTTGTTTGATATGTTGTCGCAATTACCGATAGATTTGAATAAAGTTTCAAAAGAGGACGCAGATAAAGAAATTCTAAGATTAGGGATGATTGCAGAACTTGATGCGGTCACCCTCTATGAACAGCTTGCGACAAAAACAAAAAATAATAAAATCAAAAATATTCTTTTAGATATTGCAAAAGAGGAAAAAACACACATTGGAGAATTTGAAACAATGCTTTTGCAGTTAGATAAAGAACAAGTTAGAGAAAACGAAAAAGCGAAAGAAGAGGTTGAAAAGTTAACAAGGTAAATATTAAAAACTTCTATTTCTTTTTGATTAGATGAGGTATAAAAAATTAGCAGAATTATATGAATCTCTTTCTTCAACAACAAAAAGATTAGAAAAAATAAAAATTCTTTCTGAATTTTTAAAAGATTTAGACAAATCTGAAAGGGAAGTTATTTATTTGTTGTTAGGAAATATCTACCCAGAATATGACGAGAAAAAAATTGGAATTAGCAGCCAATTAGCAATAAAAGCAATCTCAAAGGCAATTGGTGTAGACAAAGAAAGAGTAGTAAAAGAATGGAAGTCAATTGGTGATTTGGGGAAAGTCGCAGAAAAACTAACTCAGAACAAAAAACAGCACACTTTACAAAGTCATGTTCTGACAACAGAGAAAGTTTTGGAAAATTTAAGAAAGCTTCCCGCATTAGAAGGAAAAGGGACAGTAGATAAAAAAATTGGATTAATAACAGAGTTATTAACTTCTGCTTCTCCTGTTGAAGCTCTTTATTTAGTTAGAACATTGATGGAAGATTTGAGAATTGGCATTCAGGTAAGTACAATAAGAGAAGCAATGGCACATGCTTTTTTTAAAGACGATAAAGAGGCGGCTAAAAAAGTCCAGGAAGCAATTGACAAGTCAAATGATTTGGCTGCTATTTTTGATATAGTAAAAAGCGGGAAAATAGGAGAATTAGGAAAAGTTAAATTGGAAATTGGTAAACCGATAAAAGTCATGCTTGCACAAAAAGCAAAAACAATAAAAGAAGGATTTGAAGCTGTAGGAAAACCTGCTGCTGTAGAATATAAATATGATGGGTTCAGGTTGGTGATTCACAAGAAAGGGGGCAGGATAATTCTTTTCACAAGAAGATTGGAAAATGTAACAAAGCAGTTTCCAGAAGTCGTTGATTATATTAAAAAATATATAAAAGCAGATTCTGCTATTCTTGATTCAGAAGCAGTCGGATATGACAAGAAAACAAAAGCATACAAGCCATTTCAATCAATTTCCCAGAGAATAAAGAGGAAATATGACATTGAAAAACTGCAGGAGGAACTTCCTGTAGAAGTAAATGTTTTTGATATTTTGTATTACAATGGGAAATCCCTTCTCAACGAAGCATTCAGAAAAAGAACAGAGATAATCAAAAAAATAATAGTCAGCCATCCATTAAAAATAATTCATGCAAAGCAGATGATAACAGGAGATGAAAAAAAAGCAGAAGAATTTTATAAACAAGCATTAAAAGACGGTCAAGAAGGAGTCATGATGAAAAATCTTGATTCTGGCTATGATCCTGGAAGAAGAGTTGGGAATATGCTAAAAATCAAGCCAGAAGAAAAAGATTTGGATTTAGTTATTACAGGAGGAGAATATGGAACAGGCAAGCGTTCTGGTTGGATTTCCAGTTTTATACTTTCATGTAAAGATAAAGATAAATATTTGGAAATAGGAAAAGTTGGAACTGGGTTTAAAGAAAAGAAAGAAGAAGGAGTTTCTTTCCATGAACTAACAGAAAAAATAAAGCCATTAATCACAGAAGAGGGAGGAAAAAGTGTAAAGATAAAACCAAAAATAGTTGTATCTGTTACATATCAGGAAATACAAAAATCTCCTACATACTCTTCTGGATTTGCTTTGAGATTTCCACGTTTCACTGCTTTGCGTCCAGACAAGTCCCCTTCAGATGTAACAACATTAAAAGAAGTTGAAGCAGATTTCGAAAAACAGAAAAGAAACTGGAAATATGGTTAAAAAACCTTTATAAAGCATTTTTTCTACATATTATTATGACTTCGGGGAGTAATTACAAGATTCAAAATATAGTTGCTACTGCTTCTTTAGGAAAGCCAGTCCCATTGACAAAATTAGCAAGAACACAACCAAACACAGAATATAATCCAGAAACTTTTCCGGGATTAGTTTTAAGAATTAAAGAACCCAAATCAGCTGTTCTTGTTTTCTCTTCTGGAAATCTTGTTTGCACAGGGACAAAATCAATAGCACAAGTCAGACAAGTTATTGACGCTGTTATAAAGCAATTGAAAAAAATAAATGTTAAGATTACAACAAAACCAAAGATAACGGTTCAGAATATTGTTGCTTCAGGAACAATCAACTTAAAATTGAATTTAAATTTCTTAGCCTTGGAAATGGAAAACACAGAATACGAGCCAGAACAATTTCCTGGTTTGGTTTACAAACTCATAGAACCTAATGCTACCTTTTTGCTTTTCAGCAATGGAAAACTAGTTTGTACAGGAACAAAAAATAAAGAGCAATTAGAAAACAGCATGACACAGCTTTTGAAGAATGTCAAGGAAGCTCTTAAGAATTATCGGTAAGAAACTTTAATCTAAAATTAACTAAATCTTAGCATAGAAATTAATATAAAGAAAACCCCTCTTTTTTAAGTATGGCTGAAAGCGAAAAGAGCAAAACAGAGGATTTGATAATTGAAGCTAAGAAATTCTTTGATTTTTACAAGAAAGAAGTAGGAAAATCAGTAAGAAGGGGGACTAATGTTGTTGCCCTTGACTTCATGAAATTAACAGAATTCTCAAATAAACTGCCTGATGAAATCCTTTCAAACCCAGAAGAAGCCCTTAGGCTTATAGAATTGGGCATAGAAGAGTCTGGTTTGATAAAAGATGCAAGAGTCCGGCTTGTGAACATTTCAAAAAGCCAAGAAATAAAAGTAAGAAACATCCGTTCAAGACATTTAAATGAGATGATAGTTATAGAAGGGATAATAAGACAAGCAAGCGATGTACGTCCACAGGTTGTAAATGCGAAATTTGAATGTCCAAGTTGTGGAACAGTGATGTCTGTTTTACAGATAGAAAAAAAATTTAGAGAGCCTCCGAGGTGCTCTTGCGGAAGAAGAGGAGGATTCAAGTTAATAAGCAAAGAGATGGTTGATACTCAAAGAATTGTTGTTGAAGAAGCTCCAGAATCTCTTTCTGGTGGAGAACAACCAAAGAGAATCAATATTTTTGTCAAGGAGGATTTAGTAGAACCAAAAATGGAGGAAAAGACAACTCCTGGAAGCAGAATAAAAGTCATTGGAGTTTTAAAAGAAGTTCCTATCCCTCTTCACTCTGGAGGCTTGTCAACTCGATTTGAGTTAGCAATTGAAGCAAATAATATAATTCCTTTAGAAGAAACTTTTGAAGAATTAGACATAAATGAGGAAGATGAAAGGCAAATCCTTGAGCTCTCAGAAAACCCAATGATTTTTGAAAACCTCGCAAGAAGTATCACCCCAAGCATTTGGGGTTATGAAGAAATAAAAAAATCTCTTGTTCTGCAATTATTCAGTGGGGTTCAAAAGGTTCTTGCTGATGGACAAAAGAGCAGAGGAGATATACATATTTTGCTTATAGGAGATCCAGGAGTAGCTAAATCTGTTACATTGAGCTTTATGGCAAATATTTCTCCAAAAGGAAGATATGTTGTAGGAAAAAGCGCGAGTGGCGCAGGCCTTACTGCCACTGTCGTGAGAGATGAATATTTGAGAGGATGGAGCTTGGAAGCAGGAGCAATGGTATTAGCAAATAAAGGACTTGTCTGCATAGATGAATTGGAAAAAATGGATCCAAATGATAGAAGTGCTATGCACGAAGCAATGGAACAGCAGTGTTATCATTATGATACCACAATTAGTCTGGCAGATGGATCAGAGATTAAAATCGGGGAACTTGTTGAAGAACTTTTAGCAAAGAATGAGAATAAGGTAATTCGGGGAAAAGATTGCTTAATTTTGCCGACAGACGAGCTGGAGGTTTTTACAACTGATTTTAAAAATATATTTAAAACAAAAGTGAACAGAATCAGCAAACATAAAGCATTTGACAAATTTATTAAGATTAAATTCTCAAATGGGAGAGAGATTGTTGTTACTCCCGAACATCCTGTTTTCATCATAGAAGATGGGGAAATAAAAACCAAAAGGGCAGATTCTGTTAAAATTGGACAAGATATTCCAATCCCCTTGAAAATTCCAATAAGGGGGGAGAGGCAGGAATTTAGTACAGACATCAAAAATTTCAGAGCTATAAGGAAGATAACTATTCCAGAAAAGAATTGCAAGGAAATATTCAAAATAGCAGGTTATTTTATTTCAGAAGGTTCAAGAGAAAAAAACAGGGGAAAGATAATCGGAATTAATATCACAAATAAAGATAATCGGATTTTAGAGGATTTTGAATTTTGTATGAAAAAGGTATTTAATTTGTCTCCATACAAACAAATAAAGATAGATGAAAATGAACCCAGGTTCATGTATAGATACGCTTCCACTGAATTGATTAATTTCTTAAATAAAAATATGCCTGAAATAATAAAACTTTCAGGAGAAAAACAAATTCCGAAAGTTCTTATGAAAGGAGAAAAACAAAATATTGCTGCCTTGCTTTCATGTTTATTTGAGGGGGATGGACACGTTGCTGTAAAAGACAGAACAATAAGGATTGGCTATAGCACAAAAAGCAGAAGATTAGCAGAGCAGATTCAGGATTTATTATTAAGATTTGGAATAAGGAGCAATATAAACAAAAATAAAGAATATTTCAAAACATTAATAACCTCATATGAAAATATAGAAAAATTCCTGGCGGAAATAGGATTTGTATCGCCGGAAAAGAATTTTCTTATAAAAAAATACCTTCAAAAAAAATGTATTAAACGAACAATTAAGGACGTTATTCCATTAAGTTTTAATGACAAGATAATAGAAATTATAAAAAAAGAAGAAATTAAAAGAGTGGAGAAGTATAACAGTTACAATATTATTTATGATCATTCCATAAGAAAAGATAAGTTTGGGTTCTCAAGAATATTCTTGTTGAATCTTCTTAAGCAGGTAAAAAAAGAGAAAAATAGGGAATTAATTGAGAGGCTTACTTCTGATATTGGTTTTGAAAAAATTATTGGCTTAGAAATAATTGAAAATGATGAAGAAAAATGGGTTTATGACATTACAATTGAACCTAATCACGCTTTTGTTTCACAGGCAGCTATTCTGCATAATACAATAACAGTTAGCAAGGCAAATGTTCAGGCAACATTACGTGCAGAGACGAGTGTTTTAGCAGCAGCAAATCCCAAATTCGGAAGATTTGACCCAAACCAGCCAATTGCACAACAGATAGACCTTCCTCCTACGCTGATTAACAGATTTGATATAATTTTTACACTGAGAGATATTCCAGACAGGCAAAAAGATGAAAGAATAGCAGACCATGTTCTACATGAACATAGAAAAGAAGGAGAGAGTATGCTCATTCCTAGAGAATTATTTAGAAAATATGTAGCTTATGCAAAGCAGAAAGTCAAACCAGAACTATCTGACGAAGCAGTGGAAGAAATAAAAAAATTTTACATAGAACTAAGAAATAGGCCAGTAGCAATTGAATCTGGATTACGTCCAATTCCGATTTCAGCAAGACAATTGCAGGCTCTGATAAGAATGTCAGAAGCCTCTGCAAAAATGCGTTTGAGCAAAAAAGTGACAAGAGAAGACGCGAAAAGAGCAATAGATATAATGAAATATTACTTGATGCAGGTAGGTTATGACTACGAATCAAAAACTTTTGATATAGACAGAATTTCGGGAAAATTCTCGAGTTCCCAAAGAGGAAAGATATTATCTGTAAGGGACATAATAATTGATTTGGAAAATAAGATAGGAAAAATGATTCCAATAGAAGAAATAGAAAAAGAACTAGAAGGCAAGATGAAAAAAGAAGAAATTGATGAAGCCATGAACAAATTGAGCAGTTCAGGAGATATCTTTAGTCCAAGAAAAGGATACGTCAGCAGAACGAGTTAACGATAATGATAATTACGAATCCTTTTTTTTAATTCCAGATACGAATCTCTATGTGCTCTACGATGAGGGTTAAATTTTTCATTGAGGGGATGATATCTGCATAAGCCATCAGTTTCAACTCTGACAACCGCCTCTCTGGCTAATCTGTCTGGGTTATCTTTTTTGAACAAATCAGAAAATAATCTTTTAATTAACCCCATATACTAAAATAACCATTTTTCTTAATAAATATTTCTATTACCGCATAAATCTTTAAAAATATAGTTTAATTTTTTTAATCATGAAATTTAGTGGGAAGATTAAGCAAAAGAAACCGGAGGTGTCTTCGCATGCCAGAAGGACAATTTAAGAGGAATGTTGCATACAAATTCAGGATTGGAGATTTGCTCATAGGCAAGCCGATATTTGATGGAGAAAGATTTTCTTTTCTAGAACTAGGGGATAAAAAAATTATCAGAGTAAATATAATCGGAAATATAATAGATAAATATGAAAGTGAAGGAGAAAGGAAATATATTTTTTTTACATTAGATGACGGAAGTGGGCAGATAAAATTAAAATGTTTTGGAGAAGATATTGAAAAATTCAGAAATGTTTTGCAGGGGCAGACTGTTTTAGTTATTGGAAGTTTAAGGAATTTCAATAATGAAACTTACATATCTCCAGAAATTATAAGAGAGCAGGATACAAAATATCTTCTCATAAGAAAATTAGAGATTGAAAAAAATAAAAGTAAAAATATTCAGCCATTAGCAAGAGAGCAGATAATTGCTGTTAAAGATAAAATTCTTGGAATAATAAAAGATGCAGAAAAAGATGGCGGGATTGAAATGGACAGGATAATCATGGACTTGAGAGAGATTTCCCCTGAAATAATAAACCAGGAAATAAAAAGGCTTCTTGAAGAGGGAATTATTTTTGAACCTCGCCCGGGAAAAATAAGATGGCTTGGGTAAGCTTATTTAATAAGTAAGATGAAATGCAGAAAATTTAATAATATAATGCCCACATTAAATGAAAAATGGGCAGGAGAAGTATTAGGAATGGAATGGCATCTTGCAGGAGTTGATTTAACAAGCAATAAATCCATTGTAGAAGTTAAATTCTCTCTTCCAAAAGAAGTTGGTTGGACTGTTCTTGAATATCAAATGTCTTACCCAAATAATTATCCAAACAGAAATGCTTATTGGGCGCTGGGGGTTTATACACTATCTATTCCTGTTTCTAAAATAAAATATTCAGAAGAAGAAAAATTAGAAAGATTAGTTTCTATGAGAGAGTTGTGGATTGTGCCTTGGGAGTGGATGTTTCAATTTCCTTCTTCAGAAACGAGCGGAAAGACAAAATTATCAGAATGGAATAATATATTAAGATACCCAAAGAAAAATAAAATACCAGAAACTGAAGAAACACATAAGGTTGAACGGGGTTTAGTTCACTTAACAAAAGGTGTTCCTCTCGGAGACATCTGCCCAGTTTAAAACATTTATATACTCCTTTTTTCAGTTAATTTTATGGAAACTTACGAAAAATTATTGGATGAAGCATACAAAAAAGTAAAAACCGTTAGTGGTTCTAGCGAGAGATTTGAAATTCCAAAAATAGAAGGACATTTTGAAGGAAAGAAAACAATTATTACAAATTTCTATCAAATTGCCTCTTATGTAAGAAGAAATCCGGAACATTTCCAAAAATTTATGTTAAAAGAATTAGCTGCATCAGGACAAAGAGAGGGCGAGCGTTTGGTATTAAATATGAAAGTTCCAAGCGCAAAAATAAATCAAAAAATAGAACAATATGTTAAGGAGTTTGTCTTGTGCAGAGAATGTGGAAAACCAGATACAGAATTAGTAAAAGAGGACAGGTTTTCATTTATTCATTGTCTTGCTTGTGGTGCAAAACACAGTGTGAGAAGTAAAATTTAATCTGTTTTCCCCCATAAATCCCCCATAAAAACATTTAAAAGTAAGATTAATTTCTAAAACTTATACAGATTCATAGAATTTGTCAATTAAATCCTACAAAGGAGGAAAAATGGTTAAAGCTTATTGCGTAAAATGCAGAGAAAGTGTAGAAATGAAAGACGAGAAAGAAACCAAAACTTCAAGAGGCACTAACATGATGAAGGGTAAATGCCCTAAATGCGGAACTACTGTCTGCAGAATGATGGGAAAGAAATGAATTTCTGACTCTTTAAATAGTGATTATATCGTAAGAAATAAGTTTATTAATTCGTTTATTTTTCTTTTTTTATGTTTTTTATTAATGTTATAAGTTCATATAGGGATCTTATAGCTATATGTGATTCTGATTTAATCGGCAAAAGATTTGAACAAGGAAAATTTCAGTTGGACATCAAAGAATCTTTTTATAAGGGGGAAGAAGTTGATGAAGAAAAGGCAATTCACATTATGAAAAAGATGTCAAAAGAAGATGCAACATTCAACATTGTTGGAAAGAATTCTGTTAATGCTGCACTAAAAGTAGGAATAATTGAAGAAGAGGGAATAAAACAAATTCGGGGAATTCCATTCGCACTTGTTTTGTTATAATTCTACATAATTTTATAAATTCTCTTTCAATTTAATATTCATGCCAGATGGAGAATTTGAAGATATTGAAGAAAGCAATGAAAATGGAGAACAGGTAGCAATACGTGTTCCATTGCCGAGAGGAGAAGAGATAATCGGGGTTGTAGAACAAAGGCTTGGAGGAAACAAGATGTTTGTAGCATGTTTAGATGGAAAGACAAGAAATTGTCGTGTCCCAGGCAGACTAAAAAGAAAATTATGGCTTCGTCCTGGAGATGTTGTTATAGTGGAAAAATGGGAATTAAACAAGAACAAAGGAGATATAATCCTCAAATACAAGCCAAATCAAGTAGAATGGCTAAAAAAGAAAGGGTATCTTAAAACAGAAAAATCCGAGTTTTAAAATGACAAGATTTTCATTGGAGGCAATTAAAGAAAATCGCTTGAGGGATTATAAAAACCGTAGGTGTTTAAAATGAGTATATTAATTTCTGAGGACATTTCAAAAGTAATAAAGAACAAAAAAAGACTTGAAAGATTATTAAAGGTAAAGATAATAATTAAAGGGGAAGAAATCTCAGTGGAAGGTATTCCGGAAGATGAATATATTGCAGAAAAAGTCATTGATGCTATAAATTTGGGGTTTCCTGTTTCAATCGCATTATTGATAAAAGAAGAAGATTTTCTCTTTGAAATTTTAGATATAAAAAAATACACACATAGAAAAGACCTTGAAACAATAAGAGCGAGAATCATAGGAAAGGGAGGAAAAACTCTGAAAACTTTAAACACCTTAACGCAGTGTTATTTTGAATTGAAAGATAATGATGTTGGTATTATTGGTTCTGCAGAGCTTATAAAAAACGCACAGGATGCTGTGATTTTTCTAATTCAGGGAAGCAAGCAGGCAAATGTTTATTCTTTCCTTGAAAAGCATCAAGTTCAGCCTGTCTTGGACTTGGGGTTAAAAAAGAAAAAGAAGCGTAAAGAATAATTTTAAATATCATCTTTTTTTCAGATTACTATGTCCTGGTAGCTCAGTTGGTAGAGCGCATGGCTGTTAACCATGATGTCAGAGGTTCGAGT
>CAYHEN010000019.1:0-13271 GCA_964355745.1 Candidatus Woesearchaeota archaeon | reverse complement strand
AGTGCCGGAGTGGTCAAACGGGACAGGCTTAGGTGAGCAAGAAATGTTCATTCTCTAAGAAACCTGTTAGCTTAGTGCTTGCATAGGTTCGAATCCTATCTCCCGCATTTCTTGATTCGATTAAACGGTTTAAACAAAAGGAAAATTAGCAAGAAAACAGCTGTTGTCTTGCTTCGAATCCTATCTCCCGCATGGCTAGAAGAGATATGCGCAGATTTATCTTAGAAATCTAGTCAATATAAGTTGTTCTGCATAAAGGCTCCTGTCCGCACTTAACAAGTAATAACTTCTTAAGCCAATTCATGTCTTTCTGCCCAAATCCAAACCAACCCCCACGAACATCATTGCATTCTTTTTCTGTAAGAAGTTTGTCGAATACCAATTCATCCACAAACGCTTTATTGTTATTATAATTCCCTTTTCTTCTATTCACTTCCTCAACAGCTTTGATTATAGCCCATTTTGCCCTAACAGCAATGGAATCTAAATCTTGAACAGGCCTATATGCCCTATAAACATAAGTATTATCACTAATCTCCAAAACGTATTTAGCCATAATTGCAATATCCTCTCCTGCAATAACCTTATCATTTACACTTGAAAAATAATAGATAGTTTTGTCTGTCGAATAAAAAGAAAAGATTCCAACAGAATAATCTAGTTTGCATCCTCTCCCAAGAAGCAATATATCTCCTTTCTTTAATTCACTAATATCAACTTCTTTAAAATTAGTTTCTTTTTCTAAATCAGAAATAAGAGAACTAATCAGAGAAAAAGAAGAAGAACTGATTCCTTCTATTCCTGCCTTATTCAAGGAATTTGTAACGAATTGAACTGCGTTTAATTTTGCTCCACTAAATTCAATTGCTTTAGCATAAATTTTCTCTCCCAAGAGAATAATCTCTGTTTCTGCTGGTGTTGTAGGAGATGTTGTTGGGGTTACTGTCTCCTTTTCACTAATAATAGCAGTTGAAAACAAAATTTCGACTCCTCCATCAAAATCCTTTTCTGCTAAAGAATCTATCAACTCAACAGGCGCGTTATATGCTCCTGCTCTCTCGCTTCCAACAAACCAGTTTCCATTACTTTCATCAGTACTCCATTCCCATTTATTATTTGAGAATCTGAAAGAAAATGCAATGGATCCAACCTTATCAGTATAGCGATATCTAAATGTAAATATTTTATTAGAATTCATATCTGTATTTTCTGTTGAAAGGATAGTTGGTATAACAAAAAGAGAACGCTTATTTATTGTTCTATCAATTAATAATTTTAAACCTTCTGAATAAGATTTTGCTCTCAAGGAAATTATGAAATTTACATTTTCATCAGTTGGAGATTTGCCATTAAAACTACCTCCTATAACTATTGTTAATGTAGCACCCATCCAATTCTCTTTATCTGGAGACCAATGCCAATCACTATCATAATAACGATAGAATAAATTACCAACTAACGGATTTATCTCTTTAAATTCAAAGGTAGAAGATATAAATCCGGTTGCTTCTGACACAGAGGTAATTTGTTGTTCCCAACTAAAAGGATTTTCCTCAGAAATACTCTTTGGAGCTTCAGAAGTAATTGGAGATTCTTCTTTTACAGAAGTAATCTGTCCTGGAATATATGGAGTTTGATACACATAAACAGGATGGCTATTATCGCTTAAATCTAATGGATAATAACGATAAATAGCGCAAAAAGGGATTGGATTTTTGGATTTGTCATAATAAATATCTGTCTCAGTGCATTCTTTCCCGTTTTTATCTGTTTGCCCTTTTCCAATGCCCCACTTGTTTCCATATCCATTTCCATTCCAGTCAAATAATTTTGCTTTTTTGTTTGGTTCATCAATCCATTCTATAAAAATTGCACTATGATCGTATTTATCATCCCAAGCATAGAATATCAAATCTCCTGGTTTAAGATTGCTTAATTTGTCTTCTTTTTCAATTATCTGACAATATGCCCCAGGAACAAGCCATACACCATCCCCTCCTTCACTACGAGCACCCATAGTAATAGTCGTTGTTTTCCCGCTTTCAGTTGTAATAGTATATTGAGTTTTTGCATTATCAGAATAAACACATTTTTTATCCATTCCATAATCAATGTAAACCCCATAATATGTAGAAGTAAAACAATTTTGGTTTATGGGGTCTAATATCTTTCCTCCAGATAAAGTGATTTTTTTTCTTGGAACTATTGTTCCTTCTAATGCCTTTGCTGCAGCCAAAACCCTTTCACGAACATCACTTATTCTCAAAATTTCCTCTTTAGTTTTAGTCAACTCTCTTGTTTCTGTCGTTGTAGTTGGTTTTTCTTCTGCAGGAGTTACTGCTTCATAAGGAGACTCTATCGCACCCGGCAAATAAGGAGGAACCGCTTCTGGCTTAGGAGCTTTACTCCACAACTCTCTGAATATATCTGCATAGGCATTTCCTCTTAAATAGAACAACTCTGCTTTCTCTCCACTCCAGAAAACTTTTTTAATTATCTCATTAATTAGAGTAATCCTTGTAGAAGAATCTTTTGTGTTTATTTCCTTAATCTTAGAAGAATATTCCTCTTTGCTCAGATAACCCCCCTCATTCTTTAATATTTCCAAATAACTATCTGAAACAGTATCTAATGCTTCTCCTTCAATACTTGTTGTTTTTATCACATCCTTAACGCTTTCTGTATCAAGCCAGCATTTTATTTTTTCGCTGCCACAAACTCCGACCTGCTTCCATCTAGACTCGCTTGTTCCTGCAGAAGCATCTGTTCCTAATCCAGGATTAGCTGTTGCGCAAATTCTTATTATTCCCTGATTATAAATCGCAGGATTTATGAGAGATTCTGCTCCTGACTGAACATTTGGATTCAATAAACTATAAGCGCTCGCGCTTCCAGAAATGCACTCGCTTTCTGTCTTTATGTCTATCTCTTCTGCTTGGCTTGCCAAATATTTGTCAGAGACATAATTCAATGCAAATGAAGTTGAAACTTCCTTGAATCCGCATTCTTCCTGTCCATTCACATTTATGCACAATTCCTTATATCCCGAAGTTGCAGGGAAATCTTTTGTCTCTGATGCATATCCTCCAATAGCAACATAACCAGAAGCAACCATATAGTTTGAAGAAGTATCTTGATAATATGAACTTCCAGAAACTCCTTTCAAATAAACTTGATAATACGCTCCTGAATCTTGTCCAGCATATATATGATAAAATACTTTGTAATGCGAGGTTGGAGGAACAGTTGCTGTTGTCATAGGAATTTCATCAAACCTACCATGAAATTGAACAGGAGAATCTGGAGAAGTCAATGTGTCTATTAAATCTGCGCCAGAAGGAACAACAGCAGAAGCATATGCCTTGCAAATATTGTCCACAAATCCCTCTGTTGTCCTTGCTACAAATGCATTCTTTGAATTTGTTCCATAATAATTCACAAAATAATTAACTGCTTTGTCTGCTCCTTCCCATGCATTAGAAACTCCTAAATACTCCCCTCCTCCTCTGACATTCTGTCCTAAAAGAACTTCTACAATTTTTGGAATTATTAAATCTGCAAATGGAAGTGCTTGCCTCCAAAAGAAATCACAAATATAAATGCTGTAAATCTCGTCGCAGATTCCGACCATTTTTCCTGTGTTTAAACTCTCCTGCAGGCAATCTCTGTAAGATTGTTTAACTGATAAAAACCCGTCTATCCCTGCTTTTATTCCTGTTAAGCAAACAGGCATGATGATTCCTTCCTGAGCATTTGGCAAACAAAGAACAATGCTTCCTATCACTCCTGATTGAACAACATCCCTGACAGGATATGCTCCCCCTAAATCACATCTGCTTGAAGGACAAATAACAGGGTCGCATACATTGAATAGCAATAAGCACTCCTTGGGAGACATGAAATCCTGGCATTGAAAGTCAGGAATATCTACTTGTGGCTTTCCAACTTGAATCCTATTTCCTGCTATAGTAACAAAACCTTTTCTTTGGGACTCTTGGATTTTTGATGCCTGTTCAATCGCGTCTTTGGCTTTCTTTATCAAAATTCTAGCTTCATCCCTACTTAATCCTGGAAAAATATCATAGTCTTGTCCTGTTCCAGTATTAATCATTTCACATTGGTCATCTCCGCCAATATTCTCTTCTCTCTTGTTTTCTCCGACATTGCAAACCCAAAAACTGATTACTCTTCCAGAAGCTTCATAAGAAGCGATGTTGCTTCCTACTGGAAGAGTCTGTTTTATTGCAGCATACCATCCTTTATTCACATCAAAAGGCACAATTGCAGGCAATCCTTTGTATGGTTCTGTTTCATAATACCTCAACTCAGGATTATCGTATTTGTTATTGTAAAAAGAAGTATCTTTCCTTACAAAATAAAGATTCGTCAATTCTTTATAGGATTGAGAGTTTTCTTCTGTAACAAGTGTCCCAGAATCATAATCATAAACTTGTTTAACATTATTTATGTTCTTAATTGAAAGCTCTGATATTTTTTGAGTATTGTCAAGAACATACAAATAAGTTTTTCCATCAGAAGCAGGAGCCAAATAAACAGGAGTATCTTTCCCAACAGCAGGTATCTGCTTATTTAACTCTCCGCCAGTTAATCCTACATAATCATATTTCTCCACATCTTTTCCAAGAGGGATAAATCCTATTTTGCTTGGAGAGATTCCTGTCTTGCTAGATAATGCAAGAGATTTAGCATAATCTCCTGCACTAACTTGAACGTCTAACAAGTTAGAATATAAGTTTGCTTTAGAAAGGTCACTTAATTCACTATCTTTTGAGGCAATGCAGAACAATTCAATTTCTCTCAATTGTTCCCTAGTGTATATTCCATTTTTCCATCCTTGATAAGAAAGGGTAGTTAAAAGTTGCTCTTTGTTTATTTCAGTTCCTTTCCCTGTTGGAATAAAAGTGCTATCTAGGCCTTCCAAGCAGGTTTTAACCCTTGGAATATAGCTTTCCATAAGTTTGCTTGTGTTAACTACAGAGTCTAAGATTCCAGGTGTTGTCATACTTTTTTCAGTTTCCTTAAACCAATTGTTCTGTTCTTCAATCACATTTGAAAGTTTTTTAACTTCCTTGTCTATCTCATCTGCATGTTCAGTAAGACACGCATCAATTTTTTGGGGGTTTTCCTTTTTACATCTTTCATACCAACCGTTCGCTCCTCTCATGACGTGCTGTCTCGCAATTCCGGCTCCTCCTGCATTGAGCCAGAAATTCTTAACGATTAATGCAGCACCAGTAGCAAGACAGGCTGTTTTTAGCCCCTGTGTAACTTTTCCTAAAGTATCAGAAATATTTTTCCACTTAGCCATGCTTTCATCTAAATTCTTTATCATCTTTTTTATTTGTTCAGGAGAAAGTTGAATTGCTCTTTTTTCAATTCCAACCTTAAATGAAAAATTTGCCTGGGTTCCTGCGTTGTTTATATTAGGAATAAGGGAAACTTTTGCAATTTTTTTCAAATTGATTTTTGTTAAGGTGAAAGAATATCCTGCTGCAAAATTATTCGTAATGTCCTTTTCCAAAGTTACTATTTCATTCTTAGGTTTATTTATCCCTGTAACACTAATCTGGACTCTTGCAGAAGTTTCTTGGGCAGAAATAAGCTGGAGAGAAAATCCTGTTTCTGACTTGTATTGATTTTTTCTCAAATCAAAATACTTTGTTCCTTGAGGAGTACTAGCCATTATTCTCGCACCATAATCATCAAAACTCGGTTCAGAAATTCCATCAAAGGAGATTAATTTAAGTTCTTTATTGATAGTAACATAAACTCCACTTGTTTCCTGACTTGAAAGCTTGGAAACATCATTGCATACTTTTATGTCTTTTTTTGAATTAGGATAATTTTCAGAAAACTCCTTACATAAATCCAAGACAGTTTTCTTTTGTTCTGCATCAAATGCAAGCGTTATTTCATTATACAATGCCTCTTCTCCATATGTGCCTGTTCCTTGATAAGATTCAGAAGAAAAACTCTCTTTTATTGTTTCATAATCTTTCTTTGCATTTTCATACTGTTCTTTTAAATCTCCAGAAAGCTCTTTATCATAAGCTCCTGCAAAGTCGGCTATAAAAACTTGGCTTTCAAAAACTTTTTCGTTTTTGTCTTCAAAATTTATTCTGTAAAAAGTCTGTCCGCTTGCAATAAATCTTCCGACAATGCTGGATAACCCTGCAACAGATTTTAGCCAATCCTCTGTCCCCCTAATAATTCCACTTTTTGTTCCTTGTTCTGTGCTTGTCAAATCCTTAACAAGAGAAGTTATAGAAGAAATTTCACTCTCAGTTAGTTTGTCTTCGTTTTTATTAGGCATAGAAACGAGATAAATAAACAAATTTTCTTTGCTGGATGTTCCTTTTGCTCCGATGTACCCCAAATAAACGCTTCTAATTCCGTCTTTGTATAATAATTTTCCAAGCCCAACTTCTTTTTTGTCAGTGTCTATACTAAGAATTATTCTAGGATTTATTGTCAAATCAAAATTCTTTGCTCCTGTATCCTCCTGACATCTCAATCCTACTCTCTGAACAAGTCCATTACTCACTAAATTTCTTACTGAACATTTGTTATCCAAAAACTTTTCATCTTTTGCTATTCCAACAACTTCTGCATTTATCCTCAATTGCGCTCTTGTGTCTGCAGCATCAAGACTTTCTAATTTTAATTTCAATCCTGCCTGACATTCAAAGCCAGGAATATAAACACTCTGAGAGGTTTCTCCTTTTTTCAAATTGACAGTAGAAATTTTATTATCTCCAGAATAAACAGAAATGCTCGCAGAATCAGTACTTATTTCCTCTGCTTTTAGATATCCTTTATTCCCCCAAAAACCATACTGGTATTTCTTTGCTTCCCATTCTTCATCATTAGCAAATTCTGGAATGTAGAATAACGCCTTTCCTATGCCAAAAGCATTCTTTATATTATAACTAATCTTTGCTGTGAGGTTTCCAGAAATGACATCAGGAATTGCAGAAGCATTCGCTTGTTTCCTTAATGTAATAACAACATAACCTATATTCTCTAAAATTGGCGTGTTTAAGCTTTCTTGCGTACCCAATGCTGCTTTAGCAGGATGAAATCCAATTCCAGCCACTTCTTTTGGATAACTTCCAGAAAAAGAAATGCTGTCTATTGCTTCAACCTCTATCAATGGATTTATTTTTGTTGCCCCTAATTGGCAATACACCTGAACATCATTCTCTTCCAGCAAATCTGTTCTCACAACAGCAGGTGTGCACCCAAATGGGGCAATTTGAATTATGAAATCCTGTCCTTGCTGGCACATTGCCTGATTAAACTCAATTTTTCCAGTAGTAGAAAACTGGAAAGCTTGTGTGTTTGAAGCCATGTATGCAGAAAATAAATTGGACAATAGAACAATTCCAATTAAAAAAAATATTCCAGTAATGATTCCTTTATCAAACCTCATTTGAAACCAACCTCCAATCCAGTATCATCAAATATTAAATAATTATTTTGGAGCTGTTCTATTGTGGCAGGAACAACAAATTCCTCTGCATTTATCTCTATAGTCCTTGAACTTTTCAAATCGCTTTCTAACATGTAATAATCCTGCTTTCCTCCTCCTGCAAGAGCATTGGATAATATTTGTGCTGGAATTTTAACATCAAAACATTTTTTCTCATTCAAGCCAAGTAACCCACCAATACCTGAACGCGGAATATCCACACATTGCTCAGTCGTTGTCTCTTTTAGTTGTACTGAAGAATCTTTGTAGATGTAAACAGAGATTTCATACTGTCCTTCTGACAACTCAACTTTTCTCTGTTCTGGATAAGAAATTATTTTGGAATTACCTTCAGAATTAAAATAAACCATTGCCTTTCCATTATAACTAACTCCTTTGAGATTCAATACTACATTCAAATCATAAAGCTTGTCCATAATTATATCTACGCTTCCAGATTGAGTTGTTGAATATTGATATCTCGCTTCTTTAAATCCACCTGCTTTCGCAATTACAAAACCATTAACACATTGAGGAAATTCTCTTTCTAATATTCCAGAACTTGTTTCCCCAATATCACAGGTTTCTCCAAAACACTCATAAGAAATTTGGGATTCTACTGCATTTAGGTTTGTATTATAAGTCTTGACAGTTATAGGTGTATTTTTGTATGTACACAATTCAACATTATTTGTACTAGCAGTTGAGCTCAATGCTGTTCTTGCCTTGTTCCCCTGAATAACAACAGCGACAGGAAACTGGAATACTTCTTCCCCTTTGGTTACCTGAACTAAAACAGGATATTTAACATTATAAACAAAATGATATGGAACATAACAAAATCCTAAGGCACCTAATCCCGGCTGATTTCCAACTGGATTTGCAATTAAAAGAGAACCTTCAGAAGGCAGAACTTCAAAACTATTGCTCCAATCTTTTGAATTAATAAACCTCGCTCCCCCATCTATATTAGCATCAACAAAAAAGTATTTTCCTTCTTTTGTTGTGGGAGTTTCTGTAGAAAGAGCAAAGGTGTTAGTCTCAATTGCATCTTTTAAGTTGTCAAATACATCATTTGCATCCCAGGTTTTTGGACTGCAAGTCAATTCAACTCCATCAACAGGAGCATACAATCTCAACGTATCAACTCCATAATTTTCTAAGAATAATTCTTTCTGTTCTTTTTGGTAAAGCGCCTTTGCTGAATTGTAAAGCACCCCAAGATTAGATTTAACAACAACATTGTGATTAGAAACCAAAACATTATCTTCTCCCCTAGTAATTCTCATGTTCATGTTCAGTTTCACATTGACATTGTCACTTTTTATGTCGACGCTCGCTTTGGGCTCTTCCTGCACTATCTCAAAACCATCATTGTAATAATTTTCATAGTTGCATTCTCTTATTCTATCGTTAATAAAATTTCCCAATTCTTTTTCCATTTCACTTTCAGAAGGAACCTGCTCTTTCTGGATGTTGCTCCCAGAAACATAATACCAATAAGGAATTGGATTTCCTAAAAAATTCAATTGAGATGAGAAGGGCATATATCTGCTTCCTGGTTCAAATTCCGGAAGTTGGATATATCCTGCCTGGCTTTCCATAACATCAATTCCTGTTTTGGTTTTATCTTTTAAACAGGACAAAAAAGTATTATAAACTGGCTGTATGCTTGCCGGAATTTTCACTATTCCCAAATTTCCTCTAAGAAGCAAAAAACCTACAACAACACCAACAATTATTATGGCAATTATAATAAAAATTGTCACCTGTCCCTTACGATTTGTAAAAATCGTTGGCTTCCAGCCTCTTTTATTCTGCATAGAAAAATAATGGAAATTATGTATATAAATCTTATTTATCGATAAGGAATAGCAGGAGTTTTTTTCATGGACATAAATCCTGCAATAATTATTAGAATGCCTCCGGCAATTGTTACGTAATTCTTAATCGGATCAGCAAACCCCAAATCTACAAAACTAAATCCTAAATTTACAAAATACAATCCCACGATTAAATGCACAAAAAACCAAATCATCCCAGTATTATTCCTTCTGTATTGTCCTCTCTTTTCCATATAGTTTATTATAAAATAAACTTTTTAAACATTTCTTAACATATATTTTATTATAGGCCCCATAGGCTAATGGTAGACCATGTCCTTGACGTTGTAAAGAACCAAGGTTCCTTGACAATCAACTTCCTTTAAGGTAGTGATGTAAAAACATCAAGATGGACAAGACCCAAGTTCAATTCTTGGTGGGGCCATCAAACGACTTTGCGAAATAATCCACAAATAAGCAAGGTCGTGAGCAGAGCGACTTCACGAGAGAGCCAGTGTAATCCCGAGTAACTTCACGTGTAATTCATAGTAGTGAGGTTAGAGTAAGTGACGAGTGGGGTCGCGAGTTTAGATTAACTTTAAAAACCCAATTTCTTTTTCCTTTTTAAGTAAATATTTGAATTAAATTCAGCAAATTTCAATGCTTTTGCATGATCCAATTTTCACTTCGTGAAAATCCTTGGCGAATTCAATAACGCGAATGAAGAAACCAAAAACAACCAATAGATATTGTCCGTATTGCAAAAAGAAAACAGAACACAAGATAAAACTAGTTTCTACAGGAGCAAAAAGAGGAACACTCACAAGAGGAAGCATTAGCAGAGCAAAGAAAAGAGGAAGGGGAGTAGGAATAGGAAACAAAGGAAAATGGGGGAGCAAGCCGGCTGTAAGCAAATTCAAAAGAAAATCCAAGACAACTAAAAAAACAAATATAATGTATACATGTTCAGTATGCGGAAAATCTAAATATCAGAAAAAGGGACAAAGGACAGGTAAAATAGTACAAGAATGATAACCCAATTAAATAAATCTATACAAAGCGAGGCAAATTGACACGATGGCACAGGCAAAAAAGAAAAAAAAGTTTTTTGATGTTGAAATGCCCATTATAGGAAAGCAGACACAAATGCAAGCTTATGAACTTGCAGAATTAGATAACAAATTTCTCAAATATGACTTGACAAGGATGCTGAAAGGAAAAAGCATGATGCTGACATTGAAAGTTAAAATAGAAAATGGTGAAGCAATTGCCTCTCCTAAAAAAATTATGCTCTTGCCTTACTTTTTAAGAAGAATGGTAAGAAAAGGAACAAATTATGTCGAGGATTCTTTTGTAACAGAATGTCAGGACACTAAAATAATCATAAAGCCATTTCTAATCACAAGAAGAAAAGTTTCAAGAGCAGTAAGAAATGTGTTAAGAAAAAAAGCAAAAGAAGAATTAACAAATTACGTTAAAGACAAGACAGCAGAAGAGTTATTTGATGAAGTATTGAAAAATCAGATTCAAAGACCATTAAGCCAAAAACTCAAAAAAATTTATCCGCTTTCTCTTTGCGAGATAAGAGTTTTAGAAGTTAAAGAAAGATAATCTCAATAAGAAATCTTTTAAACCTATTTTTATTCCCTATCTTATACGCCTCAGTAGCTCAGTAGTCAGAGCACCTGCCCTGTAAGCAGGGGGTCGGGAGTGCGAATCTCTCCTGAGGCTTATTCCCCCACAACTTCTGCTTTTCCGCTGTCTATAAGTATCTTTGCGATTTCTTTTGGAATATTTGCCATCTGCCCTTTCTCATAAGCCCCCATTTTCTCTCCGCTCAATCCAACAAATTCATCAACGTGTTCTTTAAAGACAACGAGTTCATTTTTCTGTTCATCCTTTTTTCCATTCAAAATATCATTAAGTCTTTTGTCTGACAAATCAATAGATTTCATCAAATCCTCAAAAAGGATTTTCTCAAAAGGAAGCATATTCTCAAAATCTTGTTTTGAAATCCCTGTTTCAGTAGCTACTAAAACCAAGCTCAAGATTTTCTTTTTTCTTCTTAATATCAGTTCCTTAAAGAGAGTTATCGCATTTTCCAGTTGTTTCTTTGTCTTGATAATAACATCAGAAAAAACATCATTGTCCTTTGAAGCAATATCTCTTTTCTCTTTTAGATAATCAGAGACTTCATTCACAAAGTTCTTTCCTAATTGCTGCAATTGGTCAGAATATCTCTCCTTTCTTGCCGCTTCATAAATGTCGTTATAAGTTATCATTTTAGTATATAAAAATCAATAGAACGCGTTTTTTAATAATTGTTATACACTATTTATTATTTCAAAAATCCAACCTTTGACAAAAGTTCTTTTCCGTTAATTCTTCCGAGATTGCCTTTTCTTGCCTCTGCTTCGCAAAACTTCTTTTCTTTAGGAATTGAATTATTATAAAAAAGGACAGGAACAGGGTCTGCTGAATGCGATTTTAGCTTGCATGGTGTGGAATGGTCTGCTGTTATGACAACTTTTATTTTATTGGGAGGAGCAAATTTTCTCAAAAAATTAAAAAGAGTTCTATCCATATATTCCAGCATTTCTTTTTTCTCTACTGGCTTGTTATCGTGCCCAGGAACATCTGGCTCTTTTATGTGAATGTAAGCATAATCTGCATTTTTTCTGTTTCTCCATAAAATCCAATTTGAAAACTTGCATGCCTTTGACAAACCCTCACGCAAATTTTCGTATACATCCATTTTCTTTAATTTAGGATAAGTAAAAGAAAAAGTCTTCATTCCTGATGTAACAGAAAAGCCTTTTTCCAAAGGCATATATACAACAGAAATCCATTTTCTATAAAGTTTTAATTTAGGTGTCTCTATTCCTGCTCCTCTCACAAGGATAAAATTCGCAGGCAATTCCCCTCTTTTCTTTCTCGCTTCATTTACGGGGTGAGTATCAAGAATTTCAAATGCTTTTTCTAAAAATTCATTTACGATATTTGCAGTATATTGTGAATTCTCCTCATCATCTAAAGGTTTGCATTTGATTATTTTGTTAGACCCTTTAACTTGCCCACCGAAATATTGTGTATCATTCCCAGAGATATTGTCAGAGAAACCTCCTTTAAACACTAAAACTCCTCTATGCCCAACTGTAGGCTTGAAAACAAACTGGCAAGGAAGTTTTATATGACTATTCAATGTCTTTGCTAATGCTTCTGCTTCTCCTGTTGTCAAAGTCCTTCCTGCCCTTCTGTCCACAATATTTCCTGATTTGTAAGAATCAATTGTTGCAAAATTCGCTCTCAAGGCCAAATCTCCCCTGACTAATTTTATATCTGTTCCTCTTGCTTCTAATTGCCCTCTTGTGCTTGAGATTAATTCATTGCCAAAAATAGAAACAACTGCTTCATCAGATTCAGGAATAAACCCTGGTTTGACAGGATACATATATCCCATTTCTCCTCTTGCAGCCAAAAAGTCAGCATTAGGCATATTTGCCGCCTCTAAAGGGGTTTTATCCCCTAATTGTTTGTTGGGCAAATCTCCCATTCCATCTACAATAACAAGAATTCCCTTCATAATAGTTTCCTCTTTTTCATATTTTTCCGAAGCGAGTAATCTTTATAAAAATTTATATTCACTGGGAAAACATTATAAATCTTCTAGTACTTAATGAACCATGTTTAAGTTTCTAAAAGAAAAAATACAAAGTTGGACAAAAAGTTTTGCAAAAAAGGCAGAAGAAAGCGAAGAAGTAAAAGAAAAAACAGAGAGAAAACAGAAAACCAAAAAGGTAATCAAAGTTAAATTAGAAAACGTAGAAAAAGAAGAGCGGGAAGAAAACCCAAAGAGTTTTTTCCAAAAGATAGGAGAGAGAATATCTATTATAAAAATCTCTGAAAGAGAATTTGAAATTTATCAGGAAGAATTAGAAATGCTTCTCTTAGAAAAT
>CAYHEN010000018.1:0-14324 GCA_964355745.1 Candidatus Woesearchaeota archaeon | reverse complement strand
GAAAAGTGTAGTGTTTTGAGGCAGTGTATCACCATAAGAATACATTGCCAAACCTCCTGAAGTGTATTGGTATGTGGGGTCTACGATATAATCCATCTCCACACTTCCTCCAACAACTCTCAAATCAAAAACATCTTGGCTGTTTTGCAAGTTTGTTAAATAAATTTTGTTGTATTGATTTGAAATGAGGTTTGTAAATTCAGCAATTAACTGATTTCCATCTTTTTCATAAAGTTCTATTGTCGGCTCGCCAGAAATGACTCTTGGAAATAGAGTTATATCATTCTCATTTGTTAGATTTTTTTCAAATGTAACTCTGACATACTCGTTATTTTTTATTTCTTCACTCCAAACATCATCTAATGCCTTAACTTGCTCGTAAATGTCTGAAATGAATTGCTTATTTGAATCTAAATGCTCTGCCTTGCTTATTTCTATAATAATTTCAAATATTTCATTGGATAATTGAGGAACAATCCACTCAATTTTGTCAATTAAGCCATTGTTATTATTGTCGATGTAATTTGTGATTGGAGTAATTTCTCTTGCTCCGTTAGTTATCCTATAAAGTCTTATTTTTTCTTTGGGAACCTCATTTAAATCAGTGAAAGACAAAACATTTTCATAATGTATGCTTTCTAAACCGACAATCTTAACTTCTTTTCCTCTTTCTTTTTCCTGTTCTATTGCATAAGGAGCAGGGGTTTCATATTCAACTTCATATTTTTTAATATTTTCTACTTGCAAGGTAACATTAATTTCCTGATTTTGAGAAGAAGCTTCGTCAACTGCTCTTCCTGTAAGTCCAAAAATACCCTTAAGCAATTTTGCAAAGAATCCATCCTGAGAGGAAATAACTCCTCCGGTTATGCTCGCAGAAATCGTCTCTCTACTTTGTTCTGGAGTTATTTCATTTACTACTATGTTCTCTGCTTCTTTAGGAAGCGTTATTGTTAGGTTTCCTTCTGCTTCAGGAGATATCTGTTTTTTCCATCTTACTTTTTGATTTAAAACAGCCTGATACTGGATTGTTTGGATTGTAGCATTTTCTTCTGTTAGGATTGTTGTTATATTCGTTTCTATTGTTATGTTTTCTATAATTTCTGGAGAAGTAACATTTGTTGTAATGTTTTCAGGAGTTGTAATATTGGTTTCAGGAATAGTGACATTTGTCTCTGTGATATTCTCTGCTGGTTGAATAGTGATATTTCCTTCTGTGATATTTGTTATTGTTTCATTTGTTGTAATGTTTTCAGGGGTTGTTATGTTGACTTCAGGAGTTGTAATATTGGTTTCAGGAATAGTGATGTTTTCTTTTTGTGTTGTTTCCTCTACTTCTTGGATTATTGTATATTTTACTTCATCGAGTTTTAATTTCATACCCTCTGAAAGTTCTATCTTTAGTGTATAAAAAGGACTGCTCAAGTTCAGCTTTTCTAAATAATCACATGTTTCTTCACAAACATCTGCAAAACTCTTTGTAGGAATTTCAGAAGGAAGAAGTTCCTCTTGAGAAGGACTCGTTTTATCTGTTTGAGGAACTTCCTCTGTATTTATTTCTCCTGAATATGTGATAGTTTCAGAAGGAAGAAGCTCTCCTTGAGAAGGACTCGATTTCTCTTTTGTTTGAAGAGCCTCTTCTGAATTTATTTCTTCTGAATATATCAATAAATTATCGAGATATACACTTACTACACCAATTCCTTCTATACTTCCTGACAATTTTATAGATGAAAGTTTTCCTGTTTCATTAATCTGCAACTCGTAATTTTGTGATTGTGAAAATTCCAGATTTATTTTCTGTGAAAATTCTAATTCACCTTCTTTAACTGCAAAACCAACGAAGGAAGGTTTTATATTAGAATAAAATAAAAAAATCAGCAAGCCAATAAGAGCAAGAGAGAAAAACACGACGCTGATTTTTTTTGCTGCCTCTTTTCTCTGCTGTCTTTTAATTTCTATACTGTAATTTTTGTCACATTTATCAAAATAATCAATCCATTCTCTTATGTTTCTTCCATTTCTTTTTTGATAGAGAATCTCTATGTACCTTGAATAAGAGATCCTTCCATTAGAATAATTTGCCTGTAATCTTCTGAGATAATTTGAATATTCTTTCCTGGACTTTTCTACAGCTCGTGCACCCTCTTTTAGCTGCCTTATAGTAGCCACTGCTAATCGAGTCCTTCTCATACTTACTATGTATGTATTTTTATTTATAAATCTATGTATTTAATGAGGAAAATTACTTACTATGTATGTATTTAATAGACGAATTAATTGGCGATCTAATATAAATATTTAAAAAGTGTAGTGCCTAAAAATATATTAATTTAAAATAGAAGGAAATTAACGCGAACAATTTTGCGAATTCCTCTCAAAAATTGAACATTTTTCTTCTTCTTTTTAATTGTAATCTTCCTCTTTCTCAGCAGTAGGCTCCAACTCATTTCCTTCTTTAAATCGAGATATTCCCATAATTTCTAAAAGGAAAACAGCGACATATTTGGAATATTCTTTATCTCGTATTTTTCTTGAAAAATGTTTCTATAAGTTCACAAATTTAAAAAGCCACCCCAGGAAGATTTATAAATAAGTATACTGTAGTATACTTATGGATACCAATAGGATTACAACAGTCAAAGTAAAAATGCATACAAAATTTTCATTGGATAAGTTAAAAGTAATTGAAAGAGAATCTTATGATGAAGTTATACAAAGATTAATACAATATTTTTCCAAAGAGCAATTGGAATTAAATTCCAAAACCAGAAAAGTTATCCCTGAAAGGATACAAAGTGTCAAAGAAGGAAAAGTTAAATTCTTTCAAAATATTTTAAAGTCAAGAGGAGATAATAAAAAAGAGGTGATGGCATTGAAAAAGGGGGATAAAAAGGAAGAAAAAATTTCTTCTCGTTTTAAATATCCTTAACTTATTTCTTAAGGCTTTTACTAATCCATAATCTGTGCTGATTTTTCCTAAATATTTAAAAAGTGTAGTGCCTAATTATTCCAATGGTTTTTATTGTTAAAAAAAATATCAATGGAAGGGATTATTATTATCTTAATGAAAACAAAAGAATAGAAGGCAAGGTAAAGACTAAAACTCTTGCGTATTTGGGCAAGACAAAAAAAGAGGCTGAGAAAATTGCGAAAGAATTTTTGGGAAAAATGCAAAAAAAAGAATTTACCGAAGAAAAAGAAGAAAAAATTGCAGATTTGCATACAGAGATTTCAGTCGAAGACATGGCTATTTTCTGCAAAAGAAGAGGGTTTGTTTATCAGTCAGCAGAGATCTATGGAGGATTTGCAGGATTTTGGGATTTTGGACATTTAGGAACAGAGCTAAAAAATAACATAAAAAAAGAATGGTGGAAATTTCATGTCTGGCAAAGAAGAGACATTGAGGGAATTGACGGAAGCATAATAACTCATCCTCTTGTATGGAAAGCATCTGGACATGTTGACAGTTTCAGCGATATTTTTGTCGTATGCAAAAAGTGCAAGAAGCCGGAAAAAATAGACAGGAAAGATTTGGGAAAAGTCAAGTGTCCAAAATGCGGTGGAGAATTTGACAATGAAAATGCAAAAGAATTCAAACTGATGTTTAAAACGAGCGTAGGAGAAAAAGACGAAGCTTATTTAAGGCCTGAAACTGCACAACTGATTTTTACAAATTTCAAATCAGTTTATGATAATGCGAGAATGAAACTGCCTTTTGGGATTGCGCAGGTTGGAAAAGCATTCAGGAATGAAATTGCTCCAAGAGATTTTTTATTTCGATGTCGTGAGTTTGAACAGATGGAGATAGAATATTTTATTGCTCCAAACAGCAACTGCATTTACGAAATTCCTGAAATTGAAATACTGACTTATTCTGCAACCCATCAGGAGAAAAATGAATCTCCAATAAAAATGAAGATTACTGAAGCACTGAAAAAAGGAATTATAAAAAAAGACTGGCACGCATACTGGCTTGCTATAGAATTCTCCTGGTTTGTCAATCTGGGGGCAAATGCGAATAATTTCAGAATAAGACAGCATAGAAAAGACGAGCTTGCTCATTATTCTTCTGACTGCTGGGACTTGGAATACAAATTTCCATTTGGATGGAAAGAGCTGGAAGGAATTGCAGACAGAAGCGATTATGATTTAAGCCAGCATCAGAAGTTTTCCAAAAAAGATTTGACTGTTTTTAACGAGAATTCAGGGAAAAAAATTCTTCCTCATGTAATCTGCGAACCGAGCCTTGGATTAGAAAGAGCTTTTCTTGTTTTTATGTTTGATTCCTATTATTACGATGACAAAAGAGAAAATATCGTGCTGAAATTGCATCCAAAAATAGCTCCGATAAAAGCAGCAATTTTCCCAATTGTGAAAAAAGAAGATTTTGAGAGGTTATGTGAAAATATTTTTGATGATTTGAAAGACGAATTGAATGTTGTTTATGATGAATCTGGGAGCATTGGAAGAAGATATGCAAGAAATGACGAAATAGGAACTCCTTACTGCATAACCATTGATGAAGAGTCTCTAAAAAATAAAGATGTTACAATAAGAGAAAGAAATACTAAGAAACAGATAAGAGTAAAAATTTCTGAATTGAAAACAACAATTAAAAAATTAATTAATGAAGAAATTGGATTTGAAAAAGTAGGTAAACTAGTGAAAACATAATTCCCGACGACAAATTATCTGAGTTAAAATGTTTTTCTACATAAAATTTATAAATAAGAGTTTCTTAGTAACATCAATTAAAAAATTGAGGTGAAAAATGCCAGCTAAAAGAAGGACAACTGCTAAGCAAAAGGCTGCAGCTAGAAAAAACTTGGTTAAGGCCAGAAAGAAGTGGAAAGGAATGAGTCATAAATCCAGAAAAGCAGCTATGCCAAGCAAGAAAAGAAGAAGGAAATAATTTTTCTTTTTGGTAATGTTAAGCAGAAATTTTTAATTTAAATATCTTTTAATATAATTTTTTAAGTTTATTTATTGAATGTGTTTTTTTATAAATGTTTTTTGGTACTTGCTTTAATGAGAAATGTCTCTGAGGAGATTTTAACTCCTGAATTCATGACTTCACTCGTCACTGGATTAAACTGTCTCCCTCGCGAAATCACTCACCTCTGCCTCATGAGAGAAAAATTTATATTTCCACAAGTCTTTAATTTGAATGAGAATTGATAAAAATTTTGCTTTACTTTATGGAATTCTTCTAGGAGATGGGTGTTTAAGTCAATGGTCATTTTTATAAGAATAAAAGAAAAAAAAGAATTAATTGGAGAAATGTTCAAGATCAATATAGATTTCAGTTTAATGGACCTAAAAATTTGATATTATTTCAAAATAGAATAAATTTCATAAATCCCAAACATCTATACAAATTTTTTAATTTTCTAAAGTACTCTCAGGAATATGATAACCAGATAAAGGGAATTCCAACTCAGAGACAAAAATTGTTTAGAAATAAAATTAAACTATAATGACTGCACTGGGAGTTGAACCCAGGACTTCCAGCTCATGAGACTGGCGTTCTGCCACTGAACTATGCAGTCAAAATTAAAAGAAAAAGATAATTTAAAAGGCTTTGTTTTGAGAATTATTTATTGGTATTCAAATTACTAATTTCTCTCTTCTTTGTTTTTGCAGTTAATCCTGCAAGTTGGTTTCTTAATTTCTTGCTCATTATTAATCCTTTTAATATCTTCTTGTTTTTTTCGAAATCAGCAGTAAACTTAACGCCATCGTTGGTAAGAGTTTTTGCAGCTTTTCTTATTGATTTTGATTTTATTTTTCCCATATTATTTTTTCAATTTTTAATTATTTAAAGGTTTCTCTTATTCAATTTTGTCTATTTCAGAAAGTTCCTTTATTGCCGAAATTAATTCTTTCAGATTTTTGGCTGGCTCTCCCAAACTTAGAATCATGTAAGGAAGATTTGCTTCAAGAGATTTTTTATATGCTTTCATCAAGTCTGAAGAAATTATTCTTTTCTTGTTATATGCAATCAGCAATTTTTCTTTCTTATCCTCCTTTATCTTTAAAACCAAATCATTTTTATTGAAACTCTGAATATCTATTATCTCTATATTTTTCTCTGAAAGAAATTCTTTAATCTTATTGAAAAACTGCTCGTCGTGTTTTTTGTTGCTTCTCTTTCTTGCTGTTTTCTTTCTCTCTGGTTTTTTTATTTCTCCCTCTTCTTCATTGAATATATTCAAATTTTCTTCAATCCCCGATTTTCCTACCCTTAATTTATCTTCTTCTGGCTCTTTTTGAACAACTTCTTCCTTTATTTTTACTATTATTGGTTTTTCTTTTTTATCCAATTCTTCTTCTGGAACAGTGAAATATCTCCAATAAATTTCTTCTCCTCTCTGAAAAGGAATTGCGAAATCTTTTATTTCTCTCATAGCAACTCTTATCGCGGGTTGTTGTTCATCGTCTTTTAGAAATTTTCTTTCTTTCAATAATAGAAAGGCTTCTTTTTCTTTGCTTTTTAAATATTGAAAAAATCTTTCCAGTTGTGGTTCTTGTCCAGGGAGAAGATATAAGGGAGAATTTCCAACTTTCATATCACTTATTTTTATCTTTTTTTCATAAAATAATTCTGAAAGAAACGCAGAAGCAAAAAGTATGCTTAGCCCTGTTCCTTTTGCTATATGCACAGGCAGACTAGGACCATTCATTCTTAACAAAGAAATTATTTTCTCTTTTGTCTGCATAGCATCTTGTTGCATATCCAAGAAAGATTAAGGTTATTAATAAAATTTATTGTACTGCTCTATGGTTTAAGCCACCTGACTTCATAATAGCTTATATCCCCCTCTTCATCAACAATAGCCAAAAGCAAGTTCTTTTTTGTGCTGTGTGCTACACGGTTCTTTGCAGAAAATTCGTGCCATGTAAGCCTGTTGGATTCGTGTTCTGTAAAAACCACCCATTTAGCATGCTTTTCCCCTGGCTTTGCCCCTTTCTCATAAACTCTGAAATCTGCTCCGAACTTTAATGCAGTTTTTACAACATAGCCCCTTTCTTTCAAGTCTTTGAATACAGGATATTTTATCTGAATTTTTTTGTCAATTTTCCTGCATTTTTCAATAAATTCCTCTTTAGATAATTTTTTTATTTTCCAAAATATATCCATCTTCCCCTTTTCAAGAAGAAATAATGCTTCTGCCAACGAATATTGAATTTTGCCTTCTCTTGGTTCGCCGAAATGGCTTTTTTTGTAGAGAGAGAATGCGTTTGAATCAACACTTATGATTATTTCTCCGACAAGATAAGCTTCTATTTTCTCCATTATCATAATAATAAAGAATAATATTTAAAAATATGCTTTACACTGTTATTTTATGAAAACTAATAAAGGTAATCAATTGTCGAATTTATGTATATTAGTTGTAATTCTCTTAATCTTGTTATTATAAACATCTCGACATTTTTCTGTTTGAGATAAATCATTATTGTTGAGAGAACTATAAATAAAACTTATGAAAATGGAAAGAAGAAAAATTGTATACCAAGACAGAAGCTATCAAGTGTTAAAACCAGAAGAAAATGGAAATTTCTTCCATTATGGAAAAAGGAAAAGCATAAAGGCTATAAGTGATTTGGAAGAGAGCAGGCAGTTTGATTTAATCATATCAGAGGACATTAAGAAAATAATAGAAGAATACAGAAAAAGAAGAAAAGAAAGTTCTGAAGAAATACTTTCAGAGAAAAATAGTCTGGAATCAAAACTAAAATAATTTAAACGATAAAAACAATTTATGACTATGGAGTTTGACTTTAACACAATAGAAAAAAAATGGCAGAAGAAATGGGAAGAAAAGAAAATTTTTGATGTTGATGAGAAAAGCAAGAAAAAGAAATATTATGTCCTTGAAATGTATCCTTATCCTTCTGCAAGCTTTTTGCATATGGGACATGTTAGAAATTATACAATTGGAGATGTTTATGCGAGGTTAAAGAGAATGCAGAATTTTAATGTTTTATATCCTATGGGTTATGATTCTTTTGGATTGCCTGCTGAAGCAGCTGCAAAAAAAGAGGGCATACACCCTAAAAAGTATGCAGAAGCTTCAATTAAAAAAATAATGGAATATCAGAAAGCATTGGGAAATAGCTATGATTGGAGTAGGACACTTGCGAGCCATGAACCAGATTATTACAAATGGAATCAATATTTCTTTTTGAAACTTTATGAAAAAGGATTGGCCTACAGAAAAAAGGCTCCTGTTAATTGGTGCGAGACCTGTCAATCTGTTTTAGCTAATGAAGAAGCAGAAGGTGGAAAATGCTGGAGATGCGGGAATGAAGTAGTTAAGAAAAATATGGAGCAGTGGTTTTTCAAGATTACAAAATATGCAGACAGATTAATTGAAGATTTGGAAAAGATTCAATGGCCTGAACAGATAAAAACAATGCAGAGAAACTGGATTGGAAAGAGTTCTGGTGTCGAAATATTATTTGAAATTAATGGGAAAAAATGGCCTATCTTTACTACTCGCCCCGATACTATTTATGGAGTTACCTTTATGGTTATTTCAGCACAGCATCCTAAACTTTTTGAAATTGTTACTGACAAGCAAAAAAAAGAAGTTGAAAAATTCCTAAACAAAATAAAATCTGTGAAACAAGAAGACATTGACAAGTTGGAAAAGGAAGGAGTTTTTACAGGAAGTTATGCGATAAATCCAATTACAAAAGACAAGGTTCCTGTTTATGTCGGAAATTTTATTGTTGTTGATTATGGTAGCGGAATGATAATGGCTGTTCCTGGCCATGATGAAAGGGATTTTCAGTTTGCTAAGAAATACAAACTCCCAATTAAGGAAGTTATTCGAGGAAAAGGAAGCGATATAAAAAAGCAGGCTTATGTCAGAGAAGGGATTCTTGTAAATTCTGGAAAATTCAATAGACTGAAAAGTAAAGATGCGATAAAAGAAATTTCTGATTTTATTGAAAAAAACAAACTTGGTAAGAAGACTCTCAATTATAAAATTCGTGACTGGATGATTTCAAGGCAGAGATATTGGGGAACACCAATTCCAATACTTTATTGTGATGAGTGCGGAATTGTCCCTGTTTCAGAAAAAAATCTTCCTGTTTTGCTTCCAGAAAAAGTTGATTTTAAAGTTTTTGGAAATCCTCTTGTTAACAATAAAGAATTTCTTAATGTGAAATGTCCAAAATGCGGAAAGCAGGGAAGAAGAGAGACAGATACAATGGGAGGTTTTGTTGATTCAAGCTGGTATTTCTTGAGATTCTGCGATAATAAAAATAAAAAACACCCATTTGACAAGAAAAAAGTTGATTACTGGATGCCTGTTAATCAGTATATTGGAGGAGCAGAGCACGCTGTTATGCATCTGATGTACGCGAGATTTTTTGTCAAGGCATTGAAAGATTTGGGATTTGTAAAGGTTGATGAACCATTTGCAAAATTATTCAATCAGGGAATAATGTACAAAGACGGAAAAAGAATGAGCAAGAGTATGAAGAATGTTGTTTACCAAACAGATATATCCAATAAATATGGAATTGATACTGCAAGATTATTTTTGATGTCTGTTTCTTCTCCTGACAAAAATATGGAATGGAATGATGAAGGAGCTGAAGGAAGTTTTAGATTTATCAGAAAAATTGTAAATTATTTCAATGAAGTTAAGATTGGAAAAGCAGACAACAAAACAGAAAGCAAGCTGAATAAAACAATAAAAATTGTTACAAAACAAATTGAGGATTTTGAATATAATCTTGCAATTATTAATATTAGAAGTTTATTTGAATCTCTACCTTTAGAAATAAACAAATCTGTATTAGAAAAATCTCTGAAGCTTTTGCATCCCTTCACTCCACATATAACAGAAGAATTATGGCATAAGATTGGAAATAAAAATTTCATTAGCTTGGAAAGTTGGCCTGTTGCAGAAGAGAAAAAAATTGATGAGCGTTTTGAAGAGCAGGAAAAAGCAGTTGATAACTTAATCACGGATGTAAATAATATTTTGAAAATTGTCGGGAAAAAGAATAAAGTATTTGTCTATGCTATTCCAAAAGAAAAGAAGATATATGAAGAAGCAATTTTTGTGATAAGCAAGAAAACAAATTTAGATGTTTCTGTCTTTTCTGTAAGTGATAAAGAAAAATACGACCCCCAAGGAAAAGCTAAGAAAGCGAAGCCAATGAAACCGGCAATATATTTAGAATAGCGAGGACACCAAGGTTTCCTTCGCTTAATCTTCCTTTTAATTTCAGATACATTTTTATAATTCTATTAACTTTTTAACAAATGAAGAAAAGGATGATTGTTGGCTTATCTTTAATTTTTATTTTAGCTCTTTCTTTTATTTTTTATTTTTTATTTTTTAGTAGGGGTACAACCTGCAATGATGGAACACTTTATAATGAATGCTCTGAGATAAAACCCTATTTTTGTTCAAAAGGAATTTTAATAGAAAAAGCATCTGTTTGCGGGTGTGGTGCTTCGAGAAAAGAGGGAGATAAATGCGTGTCATCTTACCAAATAGAACCTAAAAACATTACCTTGAATTACATTTTAAGAGGGGAAAGAGGAAAGATTGATTTTGTTGTCTATAAAAAAATGTATGATTATGTTTCAAGCATTCCACGCTATATTGATTCAAGCAAGAACCCAACACTCCTTGATTTTAAGCTTAATCTAATAAATGAGCCTTATCAGAGAGAATTATTGCTCCCTCTTGTTGTTGAGATAGAAAGCCTGACAAAGAGCAAAGAAGACCAAGCGAGAATTGCAGTGAGCATTGTGCAGAATATTCTTTTTGGAAGTTCTAACAAGACTATTAGGATTGGAAACAGTATAGCAGAATATCAAAGGTATCCTTATGAAGTTCTTTATGACATGGGAGGAATATGCAGCGAAAAAGCAGAACTTCTTGTTTTCCTGCTAAAGGAGATAGGATATGGGTCTGCTTTCTTATACTATCCTGCTGAAAATCACGAGGCAGTAGGTATAAAATGCCAGATAGAAAAAAGCAATTTTGATGGTTATTGTTTTATAGAGACTACTGCCCCATCAATAATTAGTGATGACAGGACAGAATATTTTGGAGTAGCGAGACAACTTAATTCAACTCCTAATGTTATAATTGCTTCATATGGATTGTTTCTTGACGAAAATTTTTACGAGTATAATGACGCAAGAGATTTAATAAAAATAAGAGAGAGTATTCAGAAGTATGGAGGTTTAAGTTTCATTGAGCATTTTAAGTCTCAGAGATTAAAAAAGAAATATGATTTGGCTGTTTTCTACAATTCTTATCAATTTTGATTATGAGATATTTCTCTTAATCCAGTCAGGTTTTGCTCTTATTCTATAAAGTATTAAATTCTGGTAAGAAGGATATTTCCCAATTTTTTTAAATCCACATTTTTTATAAAAACCGATTGCTCTTTTATCTTTAGAAGACATTGTAGTATAAATCCATTGCACATTATTTTTTAATGAAAAATCTGCTAATTTATTCATTAACTTTTTACCAATTCCTTTTCTCGATTCAATTGCACAAATAAAAATTAATCTTTATACCCTCTTTATTTTTGGATGTAAATGAGATTAAACCCTTAATTTTATTTCTCTCTTTATTTCCATCTGAAGCCCTTTATTATATACTTTTGCTGCTTCTTCTATATCTTTTCTTCTTAATTTTTCAATCATTCTACTATTGCTCTTATTCTCCTAACACCAGAAGAAGAAGATTCTTCCTTAACTATTTTGAAATTTCCAATCTCTTTGGTGTTTTTGACATGTGGTCCTGTACATATTTCTTTTGAAAAGTTCCCTATTGTATAGACAGAAATCCTGCTTCCATACTTTGAATCAAATATTCCACTAAAACCTCTTTTCTTTGCTTCTTCTGGAGACATTTCTTCTCTTATAACGTCTTGATTTTTTTTAATCTCGCTGTTAACGAGATTTTCTATTTTTTTTATTTCTTCATCTGTTAATGCGCGATTGAAAGAAAAATCCAATCTTAATCTCTCATGAGTTATGTTGCTCCCCCTTTGAATTATATCCTCTTTTTTAAGCACGATTCTCAAAGCAGATAAAAGCAAGTGGGCAGAAGTATGAAGCCTTGTCGTTTTTTCTGAATGGTCTGCAAGCCCTGATTTGAATTTTCCTTTTGTTGCTGTCCTTGAAAGTTTCTGATGTTCTCCCTGTTCTTTTTCAAAATCTTTTTTATTGAAACTAATTTTATTTTTTTTGCATTCTTCTTCTATCATTTCTATAGGAAAACCATAACTCTGATAGAGAAGAAATGCTTCTTTTCCAGACAATTTTTTATTTGAGGCAAATTTTTTGAATTTGTTTATTCCTTTTTCCAATGTCTGCTGGAATTTCTTTTCTTCTTTTTCTAACTCATTAAGAATAAATTGCCTCTTGTCCTGTAAATGAGAATAATCTTCATAGATGTTAAATATAGGAATTGCTATTTTTGATGTGAAATTCCTTATTCCCAGCTCCATTCCATACTTTACTGCCTGCCTTATCAATCTTCTTAATACATAACTCTGCTCACTATTCCCTGGCAGAACACCATCCGCAATTATGAATACAGAGGCTTTTATATGGTCTGCGATTATTCTCATCGCTTTTGTTATTTCTTTGTTTTTTCTGTAACTTTTTTTAGAGACTTCTTCTATTTTTTCTATTATTGGAAGAAAAAATTCTGTTTGATAAATATCTTTTTCCCCAGACAAGGCTAGAATTATCCTCTCAACTCCTCCCCCAAAATCCACATTTTTTTGCATGCTTTCCTGATATTTTCCAGTGTTATTTTTTACATACTGCATTAAGACATCATTTCCAATTTCCACCCAGTTTTTATCTTTCACGTCAAATTTTTTAGGAGGAGATTTTGTATTGTCTGTCCAGTAAAACATTTCTGTGTCTGGTCCACAAATGCCTGTTTTTCCTACAGGCCCCCACCAATTATCTTTTTTTGGGAGAAATCTGATTCTTTCTTTTGGAATTCCTAGAGAAATCCAAATTTTAGCAGAAACATCATCTTTTGGAGCATCTTTATCTCCTTTAAAACAACTAATTGCTAATTTTTCTGAAGGTATTTTCAACACCTCTGTTAAAAATTCAAAGGAATAAGATATTGCTTCTTTTTTCCAGTAATCTCCAAGACTCCAATTCCCAAGCATCTCAAAAAAAGTTAGATGTGTTTCATCTCCAACTTCATTTATGTCTCCTGTTCTTATACACCTTTGTATACTGCAAAGCCTCTTTCCAAGGGGATGTTTTTCTCCAAGGAGATAAGGAACAAGTGGATGCATGCCTGCTGTTGTGAATAAAACTGTCGGGTCATTTTCCGGTATTAAATTTGAATTTTGGATTTCTTTATGGTCTTTCGAGTTGAAAAAATCCAGATATTTTCTTACTAATTCTTTTCTGCTTATCATATGAAAGTTAAGAAGAAGGATTTTAAAAATTGTTTGTTACCTCCTAACATAGAAATTCTTGTAGATAGACTTAGTAAAAGAAAAGATGTTTATTGCTAAGATAGAAAATGTTAAGGATAAAATAAAAGGAAGATTAGAAGCAAAAGTACAGTAATTATCTTCCTATTAATCTCAGTTTCTCTTGTATGCTTTTGAGCTGAGATTCTAAATCTTCATCAAAAATCTTTTTTCTTATTTCTGTTTCTCCCACATTTTCTCTCTTGACTATCTCCTGCCTTTTTGCTCTTTCAGGAATTTTTAAAAATGGAAAAGAATCTCTTGTCTTCTTCATTGAAGCATTTAAGTCTTTTATTGTCTTATACATTTCTAATTTCAGTTTTAATTCCTCCAATCTTAGAGTATTGTATCTGCTTATTATCTTCATTATATTTAGAAGGGACATCTCAGAAGATAGAAGATTTTTTTTTGATTCAAGAGATTCGTCATATTCGAATTTAATATAAACCGGATTTTCACCTGTTATATTTATCTGTTCCTTTTCTCTTCTTTGAGTTTTTTTCATAGTATTATTCTATTTTTGAAAAAATATTTTTGTCTATTTCTTCAATCTGTTCCTTTATCTGCTTAATTTCCTCTTCCCAGAATTCGAGCTCTTTTTCTTCTTTTTCCTTAATCTCCTTTATGTCATTCAATTTATTTTCTATATCTGAAATTTTCTTTTTTACCTGTTCAAACATATGTGAGCCTTCTTCAAACTTGTCTATCCTAACAAAGATAGGTTCTGCTTCTTTTACTTTTTGCGGCTTCTCAAACATTTCAAATTTTGGATAAGGCTCTCTCCCTGTTCCTTCTCTAGTCAAAGGCTTTCGCAT